>DASPLZ010000059.1:0-5465 GCA_035627295.1 Phenylobacterium sp.
GCTGTCCGCGGAAGATCGGCGCGAGCGCGAAGATGAAGCCCGCGACGGGGATCAGGTATTGCAGCGGATTGAGCGCGGCCTGCGCGTCGCACGCCGCCTGCACGCCGAACCCGACGACCCGCAGCCCCAGCGCCGCGCCGCCGGCGATGGCGATGCGCCGGCCGTAGCCCAGCCGGCTGAACGACCCGCCGATGATCGCCCAGAGCGCCAGGGCGACGAAGGTCAGGTTGTAGAGCGGCGAGGCCAGGCGCGCGTGGCCCTCGGCCAGCAGCTTGGTGCGGTTCTTCTGCTCCCAGTCCTGCTGCAGGTCGGGGAAGAAGAGCTCGTGGAGGTAGCGGTCGGAGATCTTGTAGTGCAGCAGCTCGTCGGAGGAGATCAGCGGCTTGAGGTCGAAGTTGTACTCTTCGAAGGCCAGGTAGTTCAGCACGCCCCGGTCGGAGAACTCCTGGATCGAGCCCTTCTTCATCAACAGCACCGGCGAATCGCCGCGGCTCGCCATCCGCCCTTCGGCCGCCATGTAGGTCGTGGAGCGGCCCGCCTCGCCCTCCTGGTGGATGAAGAGGTTCTTGATCAGCCCGCCATTCTCGATGGTCTGGGCGTAGACGGTGATGCCGGCCGAAGGTTCGGTGAACTCCCCCTCGCGCAGCAGGCTGGCGGCCAGGTCGCTGCGGATCTCGAACAGCACCTCGCGCATGGCCCGGTAGGTCATGGGCTGGATCCAGAGGTTCATCACCAGGGCGCCCAGCACCACCAGGCTGGCGAGCCGCAGGGCCGGCGAGATCACCCGCCCGCGGCTCATCCCCCCGGCGAAGCAGACGACGATCTCCTGCTCGGTATGCAGCCGGTTCAGCGCCACCAGCATGGCCGCGAAGAGGGCGACCGGCAGCACCATGTTGATCAGCTGCGGCAGCGCCAAGAGGGTGATCTGCAGGAAGACGAGGGCGCTCTGCCTCTGGTCGACGATCACGTCCAGCGTCGAAAGGCTCTGGCCCAGCAGCGCCACCGCCGTAAGCGCCGTCACGGCCAGGGCGGTCGGCCCCAGCAGCTGACGGAAAAGGTAGCGGTCGATCAGGCGCATTCCGGGCGAACATAGGTCGCCGGTGCGACGTGCGCGCGTCCGGCCAGAGCCGGCCCTTCTAGACCCGCCCCACCGCGTCGCACAACCGCGCCGGACGCTGGCGGCAAAGCTTGTTGCGTTTTAACTTGACCGCAGATGAGGAACGGCCTCGAACGCCCCCATGAAAATTGGATTCGTCTCCCCCGACGCCGCCCCGCCCGCCAAGGCCGCGCTGGCGTATATCGTCTTCGAGAACGAGGCCCTGAGCGGCGACGCGGCATCGCTCGCCGGCGCCGTCGAGGCGTCGCGTTTCACCGGCGGCAAGGGCCAGGTGCTCGACGTGATCGGCCCCGCCGGCGCCAGCGCCGCCCGCGTGCTGCTGGTCGGCGCAGGGCCGAAGGACAAGCTGGACCTGATCGGCGTCGAGCACGCCGCCGCCAGCGCCTATTCCGCGGTGAAGGCCTCGGGTCTCACCAGCCTGGTGATTCGCCTGGAGGGCGCCAGCGCCGAGCAGGCGGCCCGCGCGGCGCTGGGCGTCACCCTGGCGAGCTATCGCTTCGACCGCTACCGGACCAAGGAAAAGCCGGAGAAGAAGCCCTCCATCGAGACCGTGCAGATCGCCACCGGGGTCGACGCCTCGGCCGAGTGGGCGCGTCAGGCGGCGATCGCCGAGGGCGTGAAGTTCACCCGCGACCTGGTCTCCGAGCCGCCGAACGTCCTCTTCCCCGCCGAGTTCGCCAAGCGGGTGAAGGAGAAGGAGAGCCTCGGCCTGGAAGTCGAGATCCTCGGCGAGAAGGAGATGGCCAAGCTCGGCATGGGCTCGCTGCTCGGCGTCGGGCAGGGCAGCGTGCGCGAGAGCCAGATCGCGGTGATCCGCTGGAACGGCGCGGCCGACAAGGACGCCCAGCCCATCGCCTTCGTCGGCAAGGGCGTCTGCTTCGACACCGGCGGCATCAGCCTCAAGCCCCCCGAGGGCATGGAGGACATGAAGTGGGACATGGGCGGCGCGGGCGCCGTCGCCGGCCTGATGGTCGCGCTGGCCGGCCGCAAGGCGAAGGTCAACGCCGTGGGCATCCTCGGCCTGGTCGAGAACATGCCGGACGGCAATGCGCAGCGGCCCGGCGACGTGGTCACCTCGATGTCGGGCCAGACCATCGAGATCATCAACACCGACGCCGAGGGCCGCCTCGTGCTGGCCGACGCCATCTGGTACTGCCAGGACCGCTTCAAGCCGAAGTTCATCGTCGACCTGGCCACCCTGACCGGGGCGATCATCATCTCCCTAGGCAACGACTACGCCGGTCTGTTCAGCAACAATGACGAGCTTTCGGCCAACCTGCTGGCGGCCTCGGAAGCCACCGGCGAGCCTCTGTGGCGCATGCCGCTGCCGGCGGCCTACGACAAGAACATCGACTCGATGATCGCCGACATGAAGAACACCGGCGGCCGCCCCGGCGGCTCGATCACCGCCGCGCTCTTCATCCAGCGGTTCGTCAACAACGTGCCGTGGGCCCACCTCGACATCGCCTCGACCGCCGGGAAGAAGCCCTCCAGCGTCCCAACCCTGCCGGAGGGCGCCACCGGCTACGGCGTGCGCCTGCTCGACCAGATGGTCGCCGACAAGTACGAGGGCTGATCCTCTATCCGCTCATTCCCGCGAAAGCGGGAACCCAGGCGTTTTCAGTTGCTGGAAACGCCGGAGCCCTTCGATAAAACACCTGGGTCCCCGCTTTCGCGGGGATGAGCGAAATTTGGAATGACCACGCAGCCCATGCCGCAAAGCCCCGGCTTCCTCCTGCTCCACAGCCCGCTGGTCGGGCCGGGGACCTGGAAGCCGGTTGCCGAGGCGCTGCGCGCCCAGGGCCACCGGGCGGCGACGCCCGACCTGCGGCTCTCGACGCTCGAACCGCCGTATTATCCGGCCCTCGCAGAGCGGATCGCCGATGCAGGGCGGGGCGGCGACATCGTCGTCGCCCACAGCGGCGCGGGCGCCCTGGCCGGAGCCGCCAGATCCCCGCTCGGCGTGGTGTTCGTCGACGCCCTGCTGCCGCATCCGGGACGGCCCTGGCTCTCGACAGTCGCGCCACAGATGGCCGACCAGCTCGCGGCCAGCGCCAGCGACGGGCTGCTGCCGGCCTGGAACGCCTGGCTGCCCGAGGGCGCGCTGGAGCGCCTGCTGCCGGACCCGGCCGTCCGCGAGGCGTTCCTGGCGGAGCTGGAGCCCACGCCGCTGGCCTATTTCCAGGAAGAGGCGCCGCGCTGGCCGGGCGTCGACCAGGCGCGCGCGGCCTATCTGCAGCTCAGCGAGGCCTACGCCGTCGAGGCCAAGCACGCGGCCGACACCGGCGCGCATGTTGTGCGATTGCCGGGCCATCACCTGTCGATGCTGACGGATGCGGACAAGCTGGCCGAGACCCTGGTCATGCTGGCCGCCCGCTGGACGCCGGCGACGGCGCGGTGAGCGAGCCGCCCTGCGAGGTCTGGTTCTACCACCTGGAGCGGACCTCCCTCGACCAGGCCCTGCCGGAACTGCTCGACAAGACCTTGGCCCGCGGCTGGAAGGCGGTGGTGCGCACCACCGCGCCCGAGCGGCTGGATCACCTCGACGGCTGGCTCTGGTCGTATCGCGACGACAGCTTCCTGCCGCACGGCCTGGAGAGCGAGCCGCTGGCCGAGCGCCAGCCGATCCTGCTGACCACCGGCATGGAGCGGGTGAACGGCGCCGAAGCCGTCTTCCTGGTCGACGGCGCCGAGCCCGGCGAGCTTGACGGCGCCGCCCGCTGTCTGGTGCTGTTCGACGGCGCGGACGAAGCCGCCCTGGCGCACGCCCGCCGCCAGTGGACCCAGGTCAAGGCCCGCGGCCTGCCGGTGTCCTACTGGCGCCAGCAGGCGAGGGGATGGGAGAAACAGGCATGAGAAAGCTGATCTTCGCCGTCGCCCTGGCGCTCTCGGCCTGCGCCACCGAGGCGCCCTACGAGCCGCCGGGCGATCCCGGCCCCTCGCGCCCGCCGCCAAGCCGCGAGCCGCCGGACCGCTGCGGCGCGGCGGGGCTGCAGAGCCTGATCGGCAAGCCGCGCACGGAGATCCCGGTCCCGGTCAACCCGCGCCTGAGGCGCGTCGCCTGCACCACCTGCCCGGTGACCATGGACTTCAACCCCGAGCGGCTGAACATCTTCTTCGACGCCGAGACCGGGGTGGTGAAGGAGGTCCGCTGCGGTTAGCCGCGGGGCGGGACCGCCTGCAGCTGGGCGGTGATCACGCGGGTGGCGTCGATGTGCCCCTCGCCGAGCCGGGCGACCTCCAGATGGACGTGGTCGGTGATGCCGGGATAGCGGCCCTGCAGGGTCTGGGCCTCGCCGATGGCTTCGCCCAGCCGCACCGTGTCGCCCACCGCCACCTCCGGCGAGACGTACAGCACCCGGGCCTGGTAGCGCAGCGCCGGGTTGGTGATCTCGACATAGCGGAAGGACAGGTCGTCGCCATAGGCGTAGCCGATGCGCGTGACGTAACCCGAGATCGGCGCCTTCACCGCCTGGCCGCCTTCGGCCACATAGTCGACGCCCTCGTGGTGGCGCACGCCCCCGTCGCGCGACGCGCCGTAGGCGCCCGAGCCGAAGCCGTCCCAGGTTCGCGGGGCCGTGCCGGTCGGGTTGGCGAAGTCGGGCTGGCCGTCGCCGTCCACGTCCGCGCCGGTCCAGACCAGGCGTTGCGCCAGCGTCGGCTGCGGCCGGGCGGGCTGCAGGTCGGCCACCGCCTGGCGCATCTGCGCAACCTTTTGGCCGACTTCCAGGTTCTGCAGGGACCGGGCGTGAGCCCGAAGGCCCCACAGCGCCAGGGCCATGCCGAAGGCGAGCAGCAGCACCAGCGCGCGCTGCGTCCAGAGGTGGAAGTCGTTGGTGCGGGCGAGAGCTTTCGTCATCGGGCTCCAGTGGTTCGGGCGTGAGGCGGGGGCCGCGAGCCACGAGGGCGCCGCGGGGCGATACGCCGCGCAAATGCGACGGGAGGAACGCCCGGCGCGCGCCGAGCCATGCACGCCAGATAGGCGCCGACTATGGCGAGTTTAAGAAGACGATGTGGCGAAAGCCATTTCTATCAATGGCTTGGCTTCACTTTGTCACGCGGTAAGCGGCTCGGATCAGGCCTCGGCCATGCCCTGCGCCGCCTCATAGGCCTCCGCCGCCGCCAGCCATTCGGCCTCGGCCTTGGCGATCAGGTTCAGCGTCTGCGCCCGTAGCTTGCCGAGCTCGGTCGCCCGCTGCGGGTTCTTCTGGAAGAGCCCGGGCTCGGCAAGCGCCGCATCGCACTTCACCAGCCGGTCCTGCTGCTTCTCCAGCTCCTTCTCCGCCGCATCGACCTGACGCTTCAGCGGCGCGATGGCCGCGCGAGCCTCGGCGGCGGCCTTGCGCGC
>DASPLZ010000060.1:0-2436 GCA_035627295.1 Phenylobacterium sp.
AGCCCGATCGCCTCGCGCGCCTGACCGTCCAGGCCGCGGGCCTGACCCTCGACCTCTCCAAGCAGCCCTGGTCCCTCGCCGACCTCGAGGCGGCCCTGGACCTCGTCCGGACGGCGAAGATTGAAGCGGCGCGCCAGGCCCTGTTCGCCGGCGAGATCGTCAACCGCTCCGAGCAGCGCCCCGCCCTGCACATGGCCCTGCGCGCCCCGGACGGCGGCGGCTTCAAGGCGGACGGCCAGCCGGTCTCTCCCGCCGTCGAGGCGACCCGCGCCGCCATGCGCGCCTTCGCCGACGGCGTGCGGGCCGGCGAGATCCGCGGCGCGACCGACCAGCGGTTGGAGGCCATCGTCCACATCGGCATCGGCGGCTCGGACCTGGGGCCCCGGCTGGTCTGGGAGGCCCTGCGCCCGTGCGAGCCGGCCATCGACCTGCGCTTCGTCGCCAATGTCGACCCGGCCGAGATCAATCTCGCCCTCGCCGACCTCGACCCCGCCCGCACCCTGGTGGTGGTGGTCTCCAAGACCTTCACCACCCAGGAGACCCTGACCAACGCCGAGATCGCCCGCGCCTGGCTGCGCGCCGCCCTGGGTGAGGCCGCCGACTCCCAGCTTGTCGCCGTCTCTGCCAATCCGAAGGCCACCGCCGCCTTCGGGGTCGCCGCCGACCGGGTGTTCGACTTCTGGGACTGGGTCGGCGGCCGCTATTCGGTGTGGTCGGCGGTGGGCCTCTCCTGCGCCATCGCCCTCGGCTGGGAGACCTTCGCGGGCCTACTGGCCGGCGCGGCGGAGATGGACGCCCACTTCCAGGCCGCGCCGCTGGAGAAGAACGCGCCGGTCCTGCTGGCCCTCGCCCACGTCTTCAACCGCAACGCCCTTTCCCGCCCGATCCGCGCCGTCGTCCCCTACGCCCAGCGCCTGCGCCTCTTCCCGGCCTTCCTGCAGCAGCTGGAGATGGAGTCGAACGGCAAGCGCATCGACGCCGAGGGCCGCCCCGCCACTCGCCCCACCGCCGCCGCCGTGTTCGGCGACGCCGGCACCAACGGCCAGCACGCCTTTTTCCAGCTGCTGCACCAGGGGACCGACGTCATCCCCGTGGACTTCGTGGCGGCGGCGCACGGCGACGGCGAGCCCGGCTCTCAGGCCAAGCTGCTGGCCAACGCCGTCGCCCAGGCCGAGGCGCTGATGGTCGGCCGCGCCGAAGCCGACGTCCGCGCCGAACTGCAGGCCGCCGGTATGGACGCCGCCCGCATCGACGCCCTCGCCCCGCAGCGCACCTTCCCCGGGGACCGGCCGTCGAGCTTCGTCCTGATGGACCGGCTGACGCCCCACGCCCTCGGCGCCCTGATCGCGCTCTACGAGCACAAGACCTTCGTCGAGGGCGTGCTCTGGGGGATCAACAGCTTCGACCAGTGGGGCGTCGAGCTCGGCAAGACCCTCGCCGCCCGCGTGCTCGGCGAGCTGCAGGGCGGCCCGCGCGGCGATCACGATCCGTCCACCGCCGCCCTGATCGCGCGGCTTGCGGGTGGCGCGGCCGGAAAACCTCCGCTATAGGCCCCGCCGCCATGACGCTCCGCGCGCACCATCACGGCCACGCCCATCACCGGACCCACCGCGGGACCGGCTGGCGCCGTTCGGCCTGAACGAAGGCGCCCAGCCCGCCCCGCCCGCCAAGGACGGGGCTTTACTTTCCGGCCCCGTTCGTCGCTCAACACCCCTGACGATGAACCGCCCGATCCGATGACCGACACCCCCGCAAGACCCCTCGCCCGCGCCCCCCGCGGCTTCGCCGACAAGCGCGCCCGCGACCTCGCCGCCGAGCGCCGCATCCTTTCCGCCGTCTCCGAAGTCTACGAACGCTACGGCTTCGAGCCCTTCGACACCTCGGCCTTCGAGTACGCCGACGCCCTGGGCAAGTTCCTGCCCGACGCCGACCGGCCGAACGAAGGCGTCTTCGCCCTCACAGACGACGACGACCAGTGGATGGCGCTGCGCTACGACCTCACCGCGCCGCTGGCGAGGTTCGCCGCCCAGAACTGGGATACGCTCCCCAAGCCCTTCCGCCGCTACGCCTTTGGGCCCGTCTGGCGCAACGAGAAGCCCGGCCCCGGCCGCTACCGCGAGTTCGTGCAGTGCGACGCCGACACGGTCGGCTCGGCGCGCCCCGAAGCCGACGCCGAGGTGATCGCCGCCGCCGCGGAGGGCCTGGAGGCCGCCGGCCTGCCGCGCGGAGCCTACGTCCTGCGGATCAACAACCGAAAGCTCCTCAACGGCCTCCTGGCCACCGCCGGCCTGGCGGACGAGCGCCAGAAGCTCGCCGTCCTGCGCGCCATCGACAAGCTCGACCGCCTCGGCCCCGAGGGCGTGCGCCTGCTGCTCGGCCAGGGTCGGCTGGACGAGTCCGGCGACTTCACCAAAGGCGCGGGCCTCAGCGCCTTCG
>DASPLZ010000061.1:0-4594 GCA_035627295.1 Phenylobacterium sp.
GTACCGCAGGCCGAGGGTCACCGACGAGTCGCGGTATTCGCCCGAGAAGACGCCGGGTTGCAGCGCGTGCGTGCCGGTCGAGGCGAAGTCGACGTCCGAGCCGCCGAGGTAGCGGTAGGTCAGGTCGACGTCGAGGCGATCGGTCGCCTGCCAGGCCAGACCAGCGATCAGCTGCCAGGCCAGGGCGGTGTCGTCGTCGTCGATCGAGAGGTTCTGGATCGACGGGTTGGCCGCCGTGAAGGCGCCGGTCACGTTCGAGAACTGACCGACGGCGTCAACCTTCACGTGGTTGATGCCGAGGCCGGCGCCGATGAACGGGTTGATGGCCGAGTCGGGCAGGATGTCGAAGATGACATTGCCCATCAGGGTCCAGGATTCGATCTCACCGTCCGGCGAGCCGCAGGTGGCCGCCGAGGCCGTGCGGGTCACGCCCGGGGTGCAGAGGCCGAGGACCGAGTTGCGGCTGGCGTCGCCGCGCACCGACTCGATGTCGCCGGGGCGGTAGCCGCCTTCCAGTTCGACGCGCCAGTGCGGGGTGATCTGATAGCCGAGACGGGCGAAGCCGGCCCAGTCTTCTTCCTGGTTGAAGTCCCACTGATAGGGGGCGCCGTTGGAGGCGTTGACGGAAGAATCAGTCTCGATGCTTTCGGGCCAGTGGTAGCCGAGGTCGATCGCCCCGTACCAACCCGTGTCTTGCGCCGAGGCGCCCGAGGCGGCGACGACCGCAGCCAGAGCGGCTCCCGCCAGGAGTTTCAACTTCATATTCAGAGCCCTCTCTGCCCTCTACGCGGTCCATTGACCTGCGGTGGTTATAACAAGGCCAGTTCGTTTAGAGAGTGTCACCAAAGACACACCCCAAGGCCAAACTGGCCCCGCGACTGAAAGACGCTGGCAGGCTATACTGTAATTCCTGCCGAGATCAATGATTTGCGAAGCCTGCCGATACGTTTGGCGGGCTCCGGGCCACGCCGGCTTTACAGGGACGCGACAGGTGTCCGCGCGCCGCAGAAGCGGCGAGAAGACACCACGTAACATCCGTAACAGATTGGAAGTCAACAGACCGCCCGCCCCTGCGCACCAGTGCGTCCGAGGCCCTCAACGCGGCTCGCGGAAGCCGGTTCCCGCCTCGCCGGAGATTTGTGTGGCCGCCCGGCGAAACCGCCGCGTGCGGCCGCTCAGGGCCTCGGGCCGGTTGAGCGCCTTGCGGTATTCGTCGCGCCGCTCGTGGATGGAGGCGATGACCAGGCCCATGGGCACGCCGACGTCGACCAGCACCGCCTCGGAGAGCTGCAGGCTGGCCTCGACGGTCTCGGGCACCACGTCGGTGGCGCCCAGTTCATAGAGCCGCTGGGCGTGGCGCGCGTCGCGGGCGCGGGCGACGATGGTGAGGTCGCTGCGCAGGTTGCGGGCGGCGCCGACCACCGCCTCGGCGGCGTCGGGATTGTCCATGGTCACCACCAGGGCGATCGCCTGGTCGAGGCCGCAGCGGCGCAGGAACTCGGTGCGCGAGGCGTCGCCGAAGCCCACGTCCCGCCCCTCGCGGCGGCCGGCCTCGGCCAGCCGCGGGTCGCGGTCGACGGCGCTCCAGGCCAGGTCGTGGCGGTCTAGCATCTCGCCGACCAGCCGGCCGACCCGCCCGTAGCCGACCACCAGCAGGCGGGGCGCGGCGTCCGGGTCCGGCGGCTCGGGCGCGAGGGTGGCCGGATCGGTGCGCACCTGCCGTCCGCCCAGCCTTTCGCCGAGCGCGGCGAGCAGCGGGATGCAGAACATGGAGAGCGTCGAACTGACCAGGATGGTGTGGGCCAGGAAGCGCGGCGTGACGCCGGCCTCCATCGCCTGGTCGAGGATCACGAAGGCGAACTCGCCGCCGCCGGCGAGCAGCAGGGCGGTCTCGATCGCCGGGCCGGAGGCCAGGCCGAAGAGGCGGGCGAGGCCGAAGACCACCGCCGCGTTGAGCGCCATCAGCCCCGCCGTCACGCCGAAGATCAGCAGCGGCCGCTCGGCCAGCAGGGAGAGGTCGAGCCCGATGCCGACGGAGACGAAGAAGAGCCCGAGCAGCAGGCCCTTGAAGGGCTCGATGGTCACCTCGACCTCGTGCCGGTACTCGGTCTCGGCCAGCAGCAGGCCGGCGATGAAGGCGCCCAGCGCCATGGAGAGGCCGGCCACCGCGCTGACCAGGCCCGCGCCGATCACCACCAGAAGCGAGGCGGCCATGAACAGCTCCTCGCTCTTGGCCTTGGCCACCGAGCGCAGCATGGGGCGCAGGGCGAGGCGCCCGAGCACCACCAGCACCACCACCGCCACCACCGAGGGCGCGAACGCCAGGAAGAGGGAGCCGGCCCGCAGCGGCTCGTCGGTGCGCGGCCCGAGCACGGCCAGGGTGATGAGGATCGGCGCCACCGCCAGGTCCTGCATCAGCAGCACCGAGAAGGTGGCGCGTCCGGCAGGCGCGTGCTGGCGGCGGCCCGCGGCCAGGATGGGCATGACGATGGCGGTGGAGGAGAGCGCCAGCGCCGCGCCGAGCGCCGCGGCGGTCATCAGCGGCTGGCCGAGCAGCATGGCGACGCCGGCGATGGCCGCGGTGCAGATCGCCACCTGCAGCCCGCCAAGCCCGAACACCAGCCGGCGCATGAGCCGAAGGCGTTCCCAGGAGAGCTCCAGGCCGATGGAGAAGAGCAGGAAGACGACCCCGAACTCGGCCAGCTGGCGGATCTGGTTGGGGTTGTCGACGGTGAAGGATTTGAGCCAGGGCGCCTGATCGGCCAGGGCGCCGAGGCCGAAGGGGCCAAGGGCGACGCCGGCGACCAGGAAGCCGAGGATCGGGCTGATCCGCAGCCGGCGGACCAGCGGGACGACGATGCCCGCCGTGGCCAGGAAAAGGACCACGTCCTTGTAGTCGCCTGCCTGGACTTCCGCCGCCATTGATTCTCCCGGGTGCTGACCGGCGCACTATGAGGGCGAGGGCTCCGGCGCGATACCGCCGGCCCTGCCGAATGCGGCTTATTCTCGGATTCTGCCGCTGTTCGCGGCGGGGCCGTGCGTGGTTCGAGACGCGGCTTCGCCGCTCCTCACCATGACTAAGGGTCTGTGCTGGCTTCGTCATCCTGAGGAGCCCGCGCAGCGGGCGTCTCGAAGGACGCGCGGCCGGCCGCGCATTTTTGACAGCTGCGTCAGAAAAGAAGAAGCCCGCCGCGGGGGATAAACGCGGCGGGCCATGTTGTGTGAGCTTACGCTCGCAATAGAAGGCGTTTCCTCCCCGAAACGCCGGAGACGCAAGCGCTATGTGTCGCCTGTCTGCCTCTCGCCATGTGAAGGAACGGAAAAAACCTGCCCGTGTCAACCGGCCAAGCCGTCTGAACCTCGCAGGGATCAGTCATTTTTTCGCGATGCAGCGGAATATTTGCCTTTCCCGCCCTAGAATTTGACCAATACGTCAAAATTTAGTCAGCCCCCGGTTGAGTCGATCCCCGGCCTCGCTCGCCTGATCGAAGACGAACAGCGGCAGAGAGGCGGAGATCGGTCCCGCGCCGGCCTGGGCGAGTCCCAGCCCGGCGTCGTGCATCCGGCCCGTGGGGAGCAGGATCGCCGAGCCGCGCTGGCGCCCGCCGGCGGCGATCAGTTCGCCGAGCACCGCGGCGGCCTCGTCCTGCCGCGTCTCCGACCAGGACAAAAGGCCCATGCCGCGCGCCCTGACCCGCGCCTCGATGATGCGCAGCAGGCGATCGGCGGCGGCGCGCTGGCTGGGGCTCCAGGCGGCGGCGAGGGAGGCGGCGAGCCACGCCTGGCTCTTCAGGATCAGGCCGCCGTCGATCTGCTTCAGGCCATTGGCGAGGAGGGTGGCCCCGGTAGTGGTGATGTCGACCACGCATTCGGCGGCGCCGGCGGCGGGCGCGCCCTCGGTGGCGCCGCCGGAGAAGACGATGCGGAAATCGACGTCGTGTGCGGCCAGGAAGGCCCGGGTCTGGACCACGTACTTGGTCGCCACCCGCATGCGCCGGCCGGTGCGGTGCAGGATGTCGTGGCTGACCTCGGCGAGGTCGGCCATGTCGTCCACGTCGAGCCAGCTCTGGGGCGTGGCCACCACCAGGTCGGCGCGGCCGACGCCGAGCGGCACGAGCCGCAGGGCCCGGTCGGCGGCGGGCTGCTCGCCGATCAGGTCCTCCCCGGTGACGCCCAGGTGCGCCTCGCCGGAGACCACGGCGGCGGCGATGTCGGCGGCCGAGAGCAGGCGCACCTGCACGTCCGGCGCGTGGGTCATCTCGGCGAGGTAGCCGCGCGCGCCGCCGGAGGCCTTCAGCGGCAGGCCGCAGTCGGCGAGCCAGGCGTCCACCTGCTCCTTGAGGCGGCCCTTCGAGGGGACCGCGAGAATCAGCGGCTCGCTCATGTCTGACCTCCTGCGTAGGCGCGCCAGGGGCGGATCATGCAGCCCACCGCCGCGTTGGGCCGCCCGCCCAGACGGGCCAGCAGCCCGTCGTAGCGGCCGCCGGCGGCGACCGGCCGGGTCGGGCCGAGGGCGGCGCTGAGGATCTCGAACCGGGCGCCGTCGTAGTAGTCGAAGGAGCGGCCCGGCGCGGTGGTGAAGCGCAGGCGGTCC
>DASPLZ010000062.1:0-9414 GCA_035627295.1 Phenylobacterium sp.
GAGGCGACATGCGATGAACGCGATATTCCTGGATGCGTCCTGCCGTCACCTCCGCGATCGGCAGGTTGCCGAAAAAGGGATTGAGATAGAGCCGCAGCGACGATTCCTTGCGGTCCAGGTATTTCGGGCTCCGCTCGCCCAGCGTCAGCGCTTCAAATTCCTTCAGGAACTGGGCGCCCACGTCCCTGAATTTGTGACCGCCGCCCGCATATCGAACGGGTCGCGGCGCCACTGGCGCCAGCGGCGGGTCGAGGCCGCGCCGCCGCAGCCTGTCCTCGGCCACGCGATCTAGGAACCAGTCCCGCGCGAACTCGATCGCATAGGCGAGATTCTCCTGTCGGGTCGTCTGGCGATAGTTCCTGCCGCTTAGGAAGACCGCGCACTGCCAGTATCGGCCGACGCTGCGGCGATACAGATGGACCTTCCCATCCATGATGGTGTGGCTTGCGGACATGACGTCTCCAAGCGCCCTCGCGCTGTGTAGGACGTGTGTAAGTGGCTCAAAAACTTAGGAATTTGAAAAAGCAGGCGAAAAAACTCGCCCTTCCTTTTGAGTCCGGCGCGTCTACCAGTTTCACCACGCCCGCATCGGCGCCGGATGTAGCAAGCCGCGCGCCGCGGCGCCACCGCCCGTCACTCGCAGCCCGGCGCGCCCTGGCGGATGTGGCGCTCGAGGCGCACGCCCTCGTCATAGGTGGCGGCGCTTTCGTAGACGACGATTTCCAGAAGGATGTCGCCGCCCGGCTCGTCGGCCCACAGGTAGCTGCGCTCGAAGAGCACCCGGCGGCCGCGCGGGGTGAAGCCTTCGTAGACATCGCCCCACGGCGTGCAGCCGTTGAGCTGCGCCCAGCCGAGGGTGCAGGCGCGGTCCATCTCCTCGCGGGCGGCCTGCGTCATATCTTCCAGGATCACGGTGTCCATGGCGCCAATCTGGTCCTCCGTCCGACGCGAGACAACTCCCCGCGCGCCTGCTAGCAACGCACAAGTCTCGGTTCGGATTCCTGATGCTTCGACGCCTCTACGACTGGGCCATGGGCCTGGCCGAATCGCGGCACGCGCCCGCCGGCCTGTTCGCCGTCTCCTTCGCCGAGAGCTCGTTCTTCCCGATCCCGCCGGACGTGATGCTGGCGCCCATGGTGCTGGCCAGGCCGCAGAAGGCCTATGCCTACGCCGCGCTCTGCACCCTCGCCTCGGTGCTGGGCGGCGTCGCCGGCTACGCCATCGGCTACTTCCTGACGCCGCTCGGCCACTGGCTGCTGGAGCTGATGGGCCACGCCGAGGGGGACGCCCAGTTCCGCGCCTGGTTCGACCAGTGGGGCCTCTGGGTGATCCTGATCAAGGGCCTCACCCCCATCCCCTACAAGCTGGTGACCATCGCCGCGGGCCTGGCCCACTTCGACCTCTTCACCTTCATCTGGGCCTCGGTGGTCACCCGCGGCGGGCGCTTCTTCCTGACCGCGACCCTGCTCAAATATTTCGGCCCGGCGATCCGCGCCGAGGTGGAGCGTCGGCTCGGCCTCTACACCACCATCGGCGTCATCGCGCTGGTGGGGATCATCGTGCTGGTGAAGGTCCTCTGATAGGTTGCCCCGCATGACCGGCGCCCTTCGCCCGATCCTCGCCCGCTGGCCGCTCTTCGCCGCCCTCGCCTCGGCGGCCATGCTGGCCGCCGCCCACGCCTTCGAGAGGTTCGGCGGCCTGCCGCCCTGCACGCTCTGCCTGCGCCAGCGGGAGGTCTACTGGGTGGCCCTGGCCGTGGGCCTGGTCGGTTTCGCCCTCTCCCGCTGGCCGGCGACCCGCCGCTGGGTCGCCGCGGCGCTGGCGGCGGTCTTCCTCGTCGGCGTGGGCGTGGCGGTCTACCACGCCGGAGCGGAGTGGAAGTTCTGGCCCGGCCCGGCGGCCTGCGCCTCGACCGGCGGCTCGGTGAGCGCCGACGACCTGATGGCCGCGCTCGGCGGGGGGGTGAAGCCGCCGGCCTGCGACGAAGCGCTCTGGGTGTTCCTGGGGCTTTCCATGGCCGGCTGGAACGCGCTCATATCGCTGGCGCTGGCGGCCCTTAGTCTCGCCGCCGCCCGGAGGCCCGCCGCATGAGCGCCCGTCCCGTCCCCTTCCGCCCCGGCGTCGGCGGTTATCGCAGCCGGCTGGAGGAGATCCTGCGGGTCGACCACGCCGGCGAGCTCGGCGCGGTCCACATCTACCGCGGCCAGCGCGCCGTGCTTAGCGCCGCCCCCGGCAAGGAGCGCATCGCCGGCCAGCTGGCCGAAATGGAGGGTCACGAGGCCGAGCACCTCGCGCGCTTCGACCGGCTGCTCACCGAACACCGCGTGCGGCCGACGGCGCTGACCCCGCTGTGGCGCGCCGCCGGCTTTGCGCTGGGCGCGGGCACGGCCCTCTTGGGCGAGAAGGCCGCGCACGCCTGCACCGAGGCGGTAGAGACCGTGATCGAGGGCCACTACGCTGGCCAGATCGCCGAGCTGGCTGAACGCGAGCCGGAGCTCGCGGCGGAGCTGACCAGGTTCCGCGACGAGGAGCTGGCCCACCGCGACCAGGCGGTCGAGGAAGGCGCCCGCGAGGCGCCCGGCTATGCGGTGCTCTCGGCGGTGATCCGCGCCGGCTGCCGCGCGGCCATCAAGATCAGCGAGAAGCTTTGACCCCCGAGGCCCTGGCCGAGCTCCGCCGCGCCGCCGAGGCGCCGGACACCGCCCTGGCTTCCGAGATCGACGCCGTCGCCGCCGACCTGTCCGCCGCGTTCGACGGCGATCCGATGTTCGAGTGGTTCATGAAGCCGGGGCCCGGGCGGAGCCGCGCCCGCTTCAACCTCTTCCGCTTCCTGCTGCGCGAGACGGCCCTGCCGGCGGGCTGGGCGCTCAGGCCCTCGATGGGCGGCGGCGCCTCGGTGTGGCTGCCCTCGATGCGGATGGGCCCGAGCCGCTGGTGGGAGGAGCTGCGCAGCTTTCCGGCGATCGTCGGCGCCACCGGCTTCGCGCGCCTCGACCGCATGGCCGCCATGCGCGCGGCGATGGAGAAGCATCACCCTTCGCAGCAGCCGCACCTCTACCTCTGGCTGCTCGGCGTGCGGCCGGAGGCGCAAGGGGCCGGCGTCGGCTCGCGCCTGCTGCGTGCGGGGCTCGAGCGGGCCGACGCCCAGGACCTGCCGGTGTTCCTGGAAACAGCGACCACGCGCAACGTCGCCTTTTATCGCCGCCACGGCTTCGAGGTGCTGGCCGAGTACCGCGCGCGGGCGGACGCCCCGCTCAGCTGGGCGATGTGGCGCGAGCCGCGGGCGGGCTAGGCGGCCTGGTCGATGAGAGTCTGCAGGCGCTCGTCGCGCAGGGCGAAGACCTCGAAGACGCCGGCCTGCCGCAGCAGGGGGATCATCTCCTTGAGGTCGCGCAAGGCTTCTTCGGCGGTCTCTTCGGCCTGGGCCACGCGGGCGTTCTCGATGAACGCAGCAAGGCTCCCGGCCGGCAGCGCCAGGTCGATCTCGTCGAATACGATGTCGGATGCACGCATCCCCGCCTCCCGAACCCCGTCCCCTCGAGCAGCAAACAAGCGTCGCCGCCCGCCGGTTCCTCGGGATTCACACGAGACCGTGAAGGGATTTGGTTAGCGTATGGTGAAGCGCTAGTAGCTGGTCGTCACCTTGCAGCTGAAGCCGCCGTCGGCGACGGCGTAGAGCCGGAAGCGGTTGAAGTCGCGCTGGGCGTTGATGTCGACCAGCGGGCCGACCTGCGGGCCGGTGCGCACGGTCAGGTCGTTGCCGACCACCACGGTGGCGCCGCCGCGCTGGGTCTTCACGCCCGGCTGCTTGCACTCGTAGCGGACCCTGATGGCGAGGTCGCCGGGCGGGATCAGGCCCCAGGCGATCTGCGCCGGGTCGCCCTGCACCTGGGTGACCAGACGGTCGGCGAGCGCCGGGCCGGCCGCGGCGGCGGAAAGAACGAGCCCGATGGCGAGACCGGTGCGGATGTGCATGGAAAGCCCCCTGATTTGCTGCCGGCGAGCTTAACCTTAGGGCGACCGGCGGGCTAGCGCCTGGAACCGGCCGCGCCACGGATCGTTCGCCAAGGCGAAGCTTGAAAGGTCCCCCCGTGCTGAAACTCGCCGGCGTCTTCCTCGTCATCATGATCATCGCCGGGGTCCTCGGCTTCGTCGTCGACGTGGCCGGGGCGCTCGCCAAGATCGCCTTCGTGGTCTGCCTCGTGGGCTTCTTCGCCACCCTCGTCCTGCGGGGCCTGAAGCGCGGCGGCTAGGCGGCCCCTTTCACGCAGAGAAACCGCGCCCGGTGATAGTTGGAGAGGTTGTCCACCCAGCCGGTGACCCGCGGGTTCACCAGGTTGCGGTTGACCACGAAGAAGATCGGGATCAGCCCCTCGTCGTCGAGCATCAGCTGCTCGGCCTGCCGCAGGATGGCGGCGCGCCTGGCCGCGTCGGGCTCCAGGTCCGAGGCGTTCAGCAGGGCGTCGTAGCGGGGGTTGGAATAGTCGGCGTAGTTCTGCGCGCCGGTGTCGGATTTCAGCAGGCCGAGGAAGGTCAGCGGGTCGTTATAGTCGGCGTACCAGCTCATCGAGCCGACATCGAAGTTGCGGTTGCGGTAGTCGGCGAAGGCGATCTGGCCCTCGGCCTGCACCACCGAGGCTTCGACCCCGACCTGGCGCCAGTCGGCCTGGATGGCCTGCATGATCAGCAGGGTGTCGGTGGTGTTGGCCGCCTTGATCTCGATCTTCAGCGGCCGCTTCGCATCGTAGCCCGCCTGCGCCAGCAGCCGCCGCGCCTCGGCCTGGCGCTGCGGGAAGCTGAGCGGCCTCCAGCGCAGCTCCGCGCCGCGCTCGTAGTTCGCCGTGCCCGGCGGCACGAAGCTGTAGGCCGGCAGCTGGCCCGCCCGCATCAGCTTGTCGGTGATGAACTCGCGGTCCACCGCCATGGAGAGGGCGCGCCGCACGCGGACATCCTTGAAGGCCTGGACGTCCTTGGTGTTCAGCGACAGGTACGAGGTCGCCAGCGACACGTGCGTATGGACATAGGCCGGAATCTCCTGCCGCAGCCGGTCGATGCGGTTCGACTGGAAGCTGGTGTTGATGTCGAGCTCGCCGCGCTTGATGCGCCGCTCGGCCGAGACCACGTCGGCGGTCGGGTAGTGGTTGATGCGGTCGACGCAGACCTTGTCGGCCTCGAAGAAGTAGGGGTTCTTCTCGACCCGCACATAGTCGCCCAGGCGCCAGTCGACGAGCTTGTAGGGGCCGTTGGAGACATAGTTGCCCGGCCGCACCCAGGCGTCGCCGTACTTCTCCACCACATGCTGCGGCACCGGATAGAAGCTCTGGTGCTTGAGGATCTCCGGCAGGTAGGGCGCCGGATGCTCCAGCGTCAGCTCCAGGGTCCGCGCATCGATCGCCCGCACGCCCAGGCTCTCGGGCGGGGCCTTCTTCTCGTTCACCGCCTGGCCGTTCTTCAGCAGGTAAAGCATGTAGGCGTAGATCGAGGCCGTGTCCGGATCGAGCATCCGCCGGTAGCTGTAGACGAAGTCCTGCGCCGTCACCGGCCGCCCGTCCGACCACCTGGCGTCGCGCAGGTGGAAGACCCAGGTCTTGCCGTCCGCGCTGGTCTCCCAGCGCTCGGCCATGCCGGGGATCGGCTCGGCGGTCGGCGAGTCCGTCGTCAGCCCCATGATCAGGTTGCCGATGATGGTGAACTCGTCGATCAGGTTGCTCTTCTGCGGGTCGAGGGTCAGGGGCTCGGAGCTGGAGCCGTACTCCAGGCAGACCTGGCCCGCCGGACAGGCGGGCCGCTGGACCTTGCCCTGGCAGGCCGCAAGCAGGAACGCCGCCGCGGCGGCCAAGACGAAAAGGCGCAAGTGAACCCTCGGATCGCAGGATGTCGGGGCAAGATGCACCGCCGAACGGCCGCGCGCAGCCGAAATCGCGCGCCGGATGGCGCTTGCGGCGCACCGGCGTTCCCCGCGAGAATGCCCGCGTGTCCGCCAAGAGCCTGATCATCGACTGCGACCCCGGGGTCGACGACGCCATCGCCCTCTTCCTGGCCTTCGGCTCGCCGGAGCTGGACCTGATCGGGATCACCACCGTCGCCGGCAACGTCTCGGCCGCCCTCACCGCCCGTAACGCCCGCCTGATCCGCCAGGTCGCGGGCCGCGAGGACGTGCCGGTGATCGCCGGCGCCGACCGGCCGCTGGTCCGCCTGCCGGTCGAGGCCGATCACTTCCACGGCGAATCCGGCCTCGGCCGCCTGCCGGTGTTCGAGCCCGACGCGCCGCTCGCCGAGGGCCAGGCGGCGGACTTCATCGCCGCCGAGGTCATGCGCCGGCCGGCCGGATCGGTGACGCTCGCCGTCACCGGGCCGATGACCAACCTCGCCCTCGCCTTCGAGCGCGAGCCCGCCCTGCCCGCCCGCCTCGCCGCGGTGGTGGCCATGGGCGGGGCGCGCAGCGAGGGGGGCAACATCACCGCCTCGGCCGAGTACAACATCCACGCCGACCCGCACGCCGCCCAGGCGGTGGCCGCCTCCGGCTGCCGCCTCGTGATGCTGGGCCTCGACGTCACCCACCAGGTCCGGGCCACGCCCGAGCGCATCGCGCGGATCGCCGGCGTTGCGACGCCCCAGGCCAGGGCCGTCGCCGACCTCCTGGACTTCGCGGTGGAGACCGAACGCAGGTTCGTCGAGGGCGGGGCGCCGCCACTGCACGATCCCTGCACCATCGCCTACATCCTGCGGCCCGACCTCTTCACCACCCGCCCCTGCCGGCTGGAGGTGGAAACCCAGTCGGCCCTCACCCTCGGCCACACCGCCGTCGAGTTCCGCGTCGATCCAGCCAGCGCCACCTGCCAGTGGGCGACCTGGGCCGACGCCGAGGCCGTCTTCGCCCTGATCACCGAAAGGCTCGGCGCATGAGCCTGCCCCGCATCGTCGTCGCGGGGTCGGTCAACCTCGATTTCGTGGCCGCGGCCGCCCGCCTGCCGGCCCCCGGCGAGACCGTGACCGGCGCCAGCTTCGCCCGCCACCCAGGGGGCAAGGGCGCCAACCAGGCCCTGGCGGCGCAGCGGCTGGGCGCCGAAGTCGTTTTCATCGGCCGGGTGGGGATCGACCCCTTCGCCGGCGAGGCCCTGGCCCTGCTGCGCGCCGAGGGCGTGGACCTCTCGCTCTGCGAAGCCGACCCCGACGCCTCCACCGGCGTCGCCCTGATCTCCGTCGCCTCTTCCGGCGAGAACCAGATCGTCGTCGCCTCCGGCGCCAACGCCGCCCTGACGCCGGACCGCCTGCCGCCGCTGCCGGACGGGGCGCTGATCTGCCAGCTGGAGCTGCCGCTGGAGACGGTGGTCAAGGCCGTCGGCGAAGCGCGCGGCTTCGTGGCGGTGAACCTCGCCCCGGCCGTCGGCGTCCCGGAGCGCCTGCTCGCCCGCGCCGACCTCCTGATCGTCAACGAGGTGGAGGCCGCCTTCTACGGCGAGGCGCTGCACAGGGCGGGGGGCCTGGTGGCCACCACCCTGGGGGCCCGCGGCGCGCGGCTGACCCGCGGCGGGACCGAGATCGCCGTCGCCGCCCCGCCCGGGGTCGAGGTGGTCGACGCCACGGGAGCCGGAGACGCCTTCGTCGCCGCTCTCGCCGTCGCCCTACTGGAAAGCCGTTCGCCGGACGCGGCCCTCGCCTTCGCCTGCGCCGCCGGCGCCCTGGCCGCCACGGCCGCCGGCGCCCAGCCGTCCCTGCCCGCGCGCGCCGCCGTCGAGGCCATCCTGCGGAGCCCCTCATGACCCGCCATGTGCCGCAGCTTTCCCTGCGCGACTTCACCGAGGGCGCCCCCGCCGCCCGCGCCGCCTTCTCGGACGCCCTGTTCGCCGGGCTGAAGGACTACGGCTTCATCATCCTGACCGACCACAATGCGCCGCCGGACCTGATCGCCCGCGCCTACGATCTGGCCGAACAGGCGTTCGCCCTGCCCGAGGCCGCCAAGCGCCGCTACGCCCAGGGCCTGCGCGGCTACACCCCCTTCGGCGTCGAGCACGCCAAGGACAGCGGCCATCCGGACCTCAAGGAGTTCTGGCAGATCGGCCGCGAGCCCACGCCCGAAGCCTCCGAACCCTTCCCCGACAACGTCTGGCCCGCCGAGGTCGCCGGCTTCCGCGACACCTTCCAGGCGCTCTACGCCGCCCTTGACGAGACCGGCCGGCTGCTGCTGCGCGCCCTCGCCCCGCGGCTCGACCTGCCGGAAGGCTGGTTCGACCCGCTGGTGCGCCACGGGACCTCGATCCTGCGCGTCCTGCACTACCCGCCGGTGGCCCCCGACACGCCGGAGGGCTGCGTGCGCTCGGCGGCGCATGAGGACATCAACTTCCTGACCATCATGCTGCCCGCCCGCGGCAAGGGGCTGGAGCTGCTCGACCGCGACGGCGCCTGGCTGGGCGTGGGGGCGGGCGCCGGGGAGCTGATCGTCAACTCCGGCGACATGCTGGCGCGCATGACCAACGAGGTGATCCCGGCCACCACCCACCGGGTGGTCAATCCGGTCGGCCCGAACGTCAGCCGCTATTCGATGCCGTTCTTCATGCACCCGGCCTCGGACGTGCCGCTGAAGGTGCTGCCCGCCTGCCTGGGCGACGGGCCCAGGCATCCCGAGATCACCGCCGGCGAGTACCTGGCCGAGCGGCTGCGCGAGATCGGCCTGGAGCCCAAGGCCGGCTGAGCGGCGCCTTAATGCGGTCGCAAGCCGGGGGGAGCGTTCGGCATGCGCCTCGCCCTCTGCTCCGCCATCGCTCTCCTGGTTCTCGCGACGGCCGCCGCCGCCGAGACCACGCCGGTCGGGACGGCGCCCCCGGATACCGGGGTCCAGAGCACCGAGGACCAGATCGACGCCTACCTGCGCACCTCTCCGGCCCTGTCGCTGCCGAGCGATGAGGAGATCGACGCCCTGCAGGAGGAACGCGAGCGCAAGGTCCACGGCGAGGTCGGCGTCGCCGTCGGCTCGCATGGCTATCGCGACGTCTACGCCCGCTCCGACTTCCCCGTCGGCAAGACCGGCACCCTGAGCCTTGCGGTGCGCGACAGCCGCTTCAAGGGCCGCTTCGGCGAGCGCCAGCGCCAGAGCCTGGGCTTTGGCCTGTCGCTGGGCGGCGAGGCGGCCGGATCGCGCGACTGCGGCTGGTCCATGCGCCGCGACGCCCCCGAGCCCGGCCGCGACGAAGATCGCTGCGAGGCCGAGCGCATCCACCGCCCCGGCCCCGCGCCGCTCGGCAGGCCGATGTTCTAGAGCCGCCGACGAGGCCTTGCCGAACAGCCTGCCAGGCTGGATATCCTGCGGGCGTCGGATCAGGTCGAGGGGCGGTCATGCGCTGGATTTTGGCGGGGGTTGCGGCGGTGTTGCTGGCGGGAGCCGCCGGCGCGGCGTCGGCCGAGCCGCGCCCCTAC
>DASPLZ010000063.1:0-2309 GCA_035627295.1 Phenylobacterium sp.
CAGCTCTACCAGATCCGCGGGCGCGTCGGCCGGGCCAAGGCCCGGGCCTACGCCTATCTCACGACCCCGGCCGACCGGCAGATCACCCTGTCGGCCGAGAAGCGGCTGATGGTGCTGCAGAGCCTCGACAACCTGGGCGCCGGCTTCCAGCTCGCCAGCCACGACCTCGACATCCGCGGCGGCGGCAACCTCCTGGGCGAGGAGCAGTCCGGCCACATCCGCGAGATCGGCGTCGAACTTTACCAGCAGATGCTGGAGGACGCGGTCAACGAGCTGAAGGCGAAGGGCGGGGCCGAGATCGCCATGTCGGATCGCGGCTGGTCGCCGCAGATCAACACCGGCGCGGCGGTGCTGATCCCGGAAGACTATGTGCCGGACCTCAACGTCCGCCTGGCCCTCTACCGCAAGCTCTCCGACGCCGAGCGGGCCGACGACCGCGAGGCCCTGGCCGCCGAGCTGATCGACCGCTTCGGCCCGCTGCCGCCGGAGGCCGACCAACTGCTTCGCGTGGTGGCCATCAAGGGCCTCTGCCGCGAGGCCAATGTCGCCAAGATCGACGTCGGGCCGAAGGGAGCCGTGGTGTCGTTCCGCAACGACGAATTCCCGTCGCCCGGACCGCTGGTCGGCTACGTCCAGAAATACCAGGCGACTTGGCGTCTGCGCCCGGACCACAAGGTCGTGGTGAAGGGTGAGTTCGAGACGCCGCAACAGCGCCTGGCGGCCGCCGAACGCATCCTGAGCGAACTCGCCCGCCTTGCGAAGGCGACCTGAAATCCCCCTCCCGGTCGAAAGAGGGAAATCCGACGGCGAAGCCGGCGGGAGGGTGAAGGGTTCGGGACTCTCCGGATAGTCCGAAAGCCCTCATCCTCGCCGCGCCTTGCGGCGCGTCTTTCCTTCTCCCAACCGGGAGAAGGAGGTTCAGCCCAGATCCTTGCCGTCGGTGATCTTCTTCGCCCGCAGCCACATCTCCAGCCGCTGCACGCAGACCAGGCCGAGCGCGAACAAGAGAAAGGCGTCGGCGATGTCGATGGCGGTGACATGCAGGCGCTCGGCATTGGCCGAGATGAGGTCGCGGGCGGCGTAGCGGACCATCACCAGACCCGCCAGCAGCGCCATGCCGAGGGGCGAGGACCGGCTGGTCATCCGGCCGGTCTCCTCATCGACCTCGATGTGGGTCAGCCGGCCGCGCCACCAGCCGACGAAAGCGCCCAGCGCCAGGGCGGCGATATGCACGGCGAACATCACCGGGCTCGGCGCCGCCTGCTGGCTGAACAGCAGGAGGGCGCCGACCAGCAGTACGGTCGGCATGATCCAGAGCCGGTTCACGCTGAGGTCGCGCCTGCGCGATCCGCGCAGCAGCGCCAGGCCCATGAACGCCGCCATGATGAGGTAGGGCGCCCAGGCGGGACCGAAGCTCGGCGACGGGGCGCCCGGCATGGCCGGTTCAGCTCGCCTCGCGCTGGGCGGCGCGATAGGCGGCCTGCTCCAGCGCCAGGGCCGGGTTGTCGCCCGGCTTGATCTCGGCGACGCCGATATCGAACTCGACCACGAA
Organism: Phenylobacterium sp.; assembly: GCA_035627295.1. Lineage (GTDB taxonomy): Bacteria > Pseudomonadota > Alphaproteobacteria > Caulobacterales > Caulobacteraceae > Phenylobacterium. The sequence goes on from DASPLZ010000063.1 coordinate 1,553, forward strand.
GGGCGCCTTGCCCTCGCCGGCCTCGAAGGCGGTGCAGGAGATCACCGCGGCGATCCGCTCGCCCGCCGCCCGGGCCGAGCCCAGCGGGGTGGCGGGCAGGGCGAGGGCGAAGAGTTCCGGGCCCAGGCGCGCGGCGGTGTCCTCCACCCGCACCAGCCGGCCGATCATCGAGCCGATCTGCGGGATCGCCCGGTCGAGCCAGCCGCCGTTGCGGGCGATGGAGACCTCCGGCCGCTCGGCCACCCGCAGCACGCAGACCGACAGCGGCCGGTTGCGCAGCCGCGCGGCGCTGGCCAGGCGCATCAGGTGGGCGGCGAAGAGGTCGCGGGTGAAGAGCCCGGTGGCCGCGTCCATCAGGCCGGAGCTGCGCGCCTTCTCCAGCGCCCGGCGGATGGCGGTGAGGCGGCGGTAGCTGCGGGCGAGTTCAGTCACCCGGCGGGCGGTCTCGCTCTCCGGCGTCTCCGGCGAGGCGACGTCGGAGATGCCGCGGTGATAGGCCTCCGACAGGGTCAGCTGCGAGCCGGCCTGCATGTAGAGCAGGGCCGGGATGTGGAAGAGCCGCGTATTGCGCCGCATGCCCGCGGCGATCGACATCGCCTCCTGCGGGTTCTCGCCGGCCCACAGCACCACCGCGTCGAAGGCGCGCTCGTGCAGGTAATCGAAAGCCGTGTAGGCGGTGAAGGCGCCGACCACCTCGGCCCCCGAACGCTGCAGCACGTTGGAGAGCGCAAGGAACTGGGGCGCCGGCTCGCCGACC
>DASPLZ010000064.1:0-3337 GCA_035627295.1 Phenylobacterium sp.
ATCCTCGCCCAGAGCTACTACGGCCGCGCCTTCGCCGACGGGGACGACCCTGAATGGCTCAAGCTGGAGGGCTCGGTGGTCAAGCGGTTCGGCCAGGTCGGCCTGCAGGCCGGCTGGCGCGAGACGGTGGCCGGTCGCCAGGTTCCCCGGGACGGCGGGCCGATCCTCGGGCTTTGGCTGGATTTCTGAGCTGTTTCATAAGCTACACGCGTTCCTCTTGATGTGTGGCTGGACGCCTTGAAATCCGCCAGACATAACCGGGCGGCATTCTAGGGCCGCCGCAGGAGCACGCGGCGATGGAGCGGCGTGTTTGCTTAAGAGGCATTTCTTCCTGGTGGGCGCGATCGGCGTCCTGCTGCTGATGGTGGTGGCGGGGGGCTTCAAGCTGCTCACCGGCCGCTCCGGCGATCCGGCCAGCGCCCAGGGCGCGCCGGCCGGCAAGGGCGGCCCGCGGGGGCCGGGCGGCCCCGGCGGCGGCGTGCAGGTCAAGCCCGTGCTGGTCGCCTCGCGCACCTTCCGCGACGCCATCGAGGCGATCGGCGTGGCCAAGGGCCGCCAGTCGGTGACCATCACCGCGCCGGCCGCCGAGCTCGTCACCCGCGTGCGATTCTCCGATGGCCAATACGTGCCCAAGGGCGCGGTGCTGGTGGAGCTGCAGGCCTCCGAGCAGAGCGCCGACGTCGCCGCCCAGCAGGCCAATCTCGTCGAGGCGCAGAACGCCTGGCAGCGCACCAAGACCCTCTCCGACAAGGGCTTCGCCTCCAAGGCCGCCCTCGACCAGGCGCAGGCCACGCTGAACGCCGCCAAGGCCCAGGTCGCCGCCGCCCGCGCCCGGCAGGGCGACCGCACCATCCGTGCGCCCTTCTCCGGCGTGGTGGGCTTGTCCGACATCGCCCCCGGCGCCCTGATCAACCCCGGCCAGCCGATCGTCACCCTGGACGACGTCAGCATGGTGCGCGTCGACTTCGACCTGCCGGACCGCTACCTGCCGCAGGTCCGCCAGGGCCAGGCGATCACCGCCGTGCCCGACGCCTATCCCGGCGAGGTCTTCCACGGCCGCATCGCCCAGCTCGACACCCGCATCAACCCGCAGACGCGCGCCGTGACCGCCCGGGCCGAATTCCCCAACCCCGGCGGGCGGATCAAGCCGGGCATGCTCTTGCGCGTCGGCGTCACCCTGGCCGAGCGGCAGGGCGCGGCGCTGCCCGAAGCGGCGGTTTCGGTGCAGGGCCCGGAAACCTTCGTCTTCGTGATCAAGACCGAAGGCGGCCGCACCGTCGCCGAGCGGCGTTCGGTGAAGGTCGGCGCCCGCGAGAGCCAGTTCGTTGAGATCGCCGAGGGCGTGCAGGTCGGCGAACGCGTCGTGGCCGACGGCCTCAACCGCATCCAACCCAACCAGCCCGTGCAGATCGCCGGCGTGGCCGGCGGCCCCCCCGGCAAGGGCGGCCGACAGAGGCCCGCGGCCTGATGCTGTCGGATATCTCCGTCAAACGGCCTGTGCTCGCCGCGGTGGCGGCGATCATCCTGTGCGTGATCGGCCTGGCGGCCTTCACCACCCTGCCGGTGCGCGAGCTGCCCAGCGTCGACCCGCCGGTGGTCTCGATCTCCACCCAGTATCGCGGCGCCTCGGCCGAGGTGGTCGAGGAGCGGATCACCGAGCAGCTGGAGCGCCAGGTCTCCGGCATCCAGGGGATCGACCGGGTCAACTCCTCCTCGCGTGACGGGCAGTCGCGGATCAACATCCAGTTCACCCTCGACCGCAACGTCGACGACGCGGCCAACGACGTGCGCGACGCCGTCAGCCGCACGATCAGCCAGCTGCCCGAAGAGGCCGACCCGCCCCAGGTGCAGAAGGCCAACGCCGACTCCCAGCCGATCATGTACCTGAGCTTCGCCTCGACGACACTCGATCGGCTGCAGCTCACCGACTACGCCAACCGCTACCTGGTGGAGCGGTTCTCCACCGTGCCGGGCGTGGCCAACGTCGGCGTCGGCGGGGCGCAGAACTACGCCATGCGCATCTGGCTCGACCCGGCCGCCATGGCCGCCCGCGGGGTCACCGTGGCCGACGTCGAGGCCGCGCTCGCCGCCCAGAACCTGGAGTTGCCGGCCGGCTCGCTGGAGAGCGCCGACAAGGACTTCACCATCCGCGTGGCGCGCAACTACTCGACGCCCGCACAGTTCGCCCAGCTGCCGATCACCACCAGCGGGACTGGTTCCTCCGCGACGGCCTCCACGACGCCGTCGGCCACCCAGCCAGTTTCGTCAGGAGCCGACTACGTCACCCGCCTGGGCGATGTCGCCAGGATCGAGGAAGGCCCAGACGAGCGCCGCCGCGCCTTCCGCTCCAACGGCCGCGACATGGTCGGCATCGCCATCACCCGCCAGTCGCAGGCCAACGACCTGGAAATCTCCAAGGGCGTGCGCGAGGAGATCGAGGCGGTCTCCAAGGGCCTGCCCAAGGGCACCGAGCTGATGGTGGCGACCGACTTCACCACCTTCACCTCCGAGGCGATCCACGAGGTGTGGGTCACCATGGGCATTTGCCTCGCCTGCGTGGCGCTGGTGAACTTCCTCTTCCTCGGCACCTGGCGAGCGGCGGTGATCCCGACCGTGGTGGCGCCGATCTGCATCCTCTCCACCTTCATCATCCTGGCGCCGCTGGGCTTCTCGCTGAACCTCTTGACCCTGCTGGCCCTGGTGCTGGCCATCGGCCTTGTCGTCGACGACGCCATCGTGGTGGTGGAGAACATCCAGCGGCGGGTGGACGAGGGCGAGCCGGCCACCGTCGCCGCCCAGCGCGGCGCCAAACAGGTGTTCTTCGCGGTGGTGGCGACCACCATCGTGCTGATCTCGGTGTTCGCGCCGCTGATGTTCCTGCCGGGCTATATCGGCAAGCTGTTCGTCGAGCTGGCGGTGGCGATCGCCGCGGCCATCGCCTTCTCGGCGCTGCTGGCGCTGTCGCTCTCGCCGATGCTGGCCTCCAAGCTCTTACGGCCATCCAAGGGGGAGGGGCGCATCGCCCGCGTCGTCGACGGGGCCATGCACAAGCTGCGCGACTCCTATCACGCCTCGCTGGACGGCATGCTCGGCCGTCGGCCGGCGAGCATCGCTGCGATCGTGCTGGTGGTGGTGCTGGCGGCCCTGGCCGGCGGGCTCTTCACCCTGCTGCCGCGCGAGTTGGTGCCCGACGAGGACCGCGGCCGGGTCGAGATCAACATCCAGGGGCCGGAAGGCGCCGGCTACGACTACATCATGAAGGCCGCCCTGCAGGTGGAGGCCCGGCTGCAGGAGCTGGTCGAGGACGGCACCCTGGAGCGCTCGGTGATCGTCGCCC
>DASPLZ010000065.1:0-18829 GCA_035627295.1 Phenylobacterium sp.
ACCGAGTTCAAGCATCTTGAGTTCTTCTACTTCCACAACTGCCTCTATGAGGCGGTCTGGAAGGACAACCGCCGCCGGTCGACCGAGAAGACGCCGACGTTCGACGTGCTGCACAAGTTCCCCTCCGACTACAAGGTGATCTTCGTCGGCGACGCCACCATGAGCCCCTACGAGATCACCTACCCGGGCGGCTCGGTGGAGCACTGGAACGAGGAGGCGGGCGCCATCTGGATCGACCGGGTCTCGACCATCTTCGACAGCGTCGTGTGGCTGAACCCGACCGCCGAGCGGCACTGGGATTACACCCCCTCGATCGAGGTGATGAAGCAGCTGGTCAACGACCGCATGTATCCGCTGACGCTGGAAGGCCTCGACAAGGCGATGCGCGAGCTGGCGCGGTAAACTTCCTTCTCCCCTTGCGGGAGAAGGATGGCGTTACCGAAACGGGCGGCTGAGGAACGGCGAACCGGCGAGTCCGAAGCGCCACGGCGTCTCGGCGCCCTTGGTGATCCCGATGCGCGCGCCGGCGACGAGCGGGTAGCGCCGCTCCGGGGCTTCCAGACTGAAGGGCGCCTCCGTCACCGGCAGCCCGTTCTCCGCTACGGTGATCCCGAGCGCCTGGCAGAGCCGGCCGGGCCCTGAACACAACGCCCGCAACGGCAGGCCGCCGCGGCGCGCGCGCATGAGCTCCACCCCGCGCCGCGGCTCCAGGGCGCGGATCAGCACCGCACCGCCCGGCGCCTCGCCGCAGACGATGTTGAGGCACCAGTGGATCCCGTAGCTGCGGTAGACGTAGGCGCGCCCGATCTCGCCGAACATCGCCGCATTGCGCGGCGTCGGCCCCCGGAAGCTGTGCGAGGCCGGATCGGCGGCGTCATAGGCTTCGGCCTCGACGACCGGGCCGCCGACGCCCTGGAACGTGAGCTCCGCGCCGATCAGCGCCCTGGCGAACTCGGGCGGCGGCAGGCGGAAGTCGAGCGGCGGGCGGGTCATGGAACATCCGCTCTAACGCACCGTTCGAGCCGCGTGTTCAAGACCGTCACCCCGATGGAGGCCAAGTCCGCCGCCGCCCTGCCGACGGACGAGGGCTGGTGGTTCGAGCCGAAGTGGGATGGCTTTCGCTGCATCGCCGTCAAGACCGGCGGCGAGGTGAGCCTGACCGCCAAGTCGGGCAAGCCCCTGACCCGCTATTTCCCCGAGGTCGTCGCGCACCTGTCCAGCCTCGCCGCCGAGCGCTTCGTGCTGGACGGCGAGCTGCTGATTCAGGTGGGCGGGCGCTACGACTTCGACGCCCTGCAGATGCGGCTGCATCCGGCGGAGAGCCGCATCCGCAAGCTCTCGATCGAGACCCCGGCGATCTATGCGATCTTCGACCTGCTGCTGACCCCGGACGGCCAGGACCTGCGGGAGCGGCCGCTGGCCGAGCGCCGCACCGCGCTGGAGGCCTTCTCCAAGGCGTTCGGCGACCAGCGTCTGCCGCTGACCCCCGGCACGGACGACCCGCGCCGCGCGCAGGAGTGGCTCGCCGAGGGCAAGCTCGAAGGCGTGGTCGCCAAGCGTCTCGACGAACCCTACCGCCAGGGCGAGCGGGCGATGATCAAGGTCAAGCGCAGCCGCTCCGCCGACTGCGTGGTGGGCGGCTTCCGCTATGGCGAGGGTTCCAGGCTCGTCGGCTCCCTGCTGCTTGGGCTCTACGACGACGGCGGCCGGCTGAACCACGTCGGCTTCACCTCGGGCCTGGCCGCCGCCGACAAGCCCGCGCTCACTGAGCGGCTGGAGGCGCTGCGCGGCGGCCCCGGCTTCACCGGCGATGCGCCCGGCGGACCGAGCCGCTGGTCGACAGAGCGGTCCGCCCAATGGGTCCCGCTGCGGCCGGAGCTGGTGGTCGAGGTCGGCTTCGACCACGTGTCGGGCGGCCGCTTCCGGCACGGCACGCGGCTGATCCGGTTCCGCCCCGACAAGGCCCCGGAGCAGTGCCGCTGCGAGCAACTAGACGGCTAGCCGAACCTCAGCATTTGGCGCCGTAACGCGTCTGTCATACGCTCGTTCGAACGTCAGAGATTCCCGCGTGAGCGAACCCGCCACATCCGACGAGATCCGCGAGGAGGAGGCCGCCACCAAGGCGGCGGTCCTGGCCACGGCCGAGCGGCTCTTCGCCCTGCACGGCTTCGGCAGCGTCTCCGTGCGCGACATCACCGCCGCGGCCGGGGTGAACCTCGCCTCGGTCAACTACCACTTCGGCTCGAAGGACAATCTGCTCTTCGAGATCTTCAAGCGCCGCACCGCCGAGCTGAACCGCGAGCGGGCGCGGATGCTGCACGAGGCCAACGGCCGCCACGCCGGCAAGCCGCCGGTGCGCGAGATCCTGGAGGCGCTCTTCGCCCCGCCGCTGCGCTGGGCCGCGCCGGACAACCCGCGGGCGGTCTCGGTGCAGTTCATCATCCGCTCGCGCAGCGAGGGCACGCCCGAGATGCGCGAGGCCATCGCCCACGACGTCTCGCACCTGACCCGCTTCGCCGACGCCCTGATCGCCGCCCGCCCGGACCTGCCGCCGGAGGCGGTCTACTGGCGGCTGCACTTCTGCCTCGGCATGGTGCACAACAACCGCTTCATCGAATTCGACCGCCTGCACCTGCTCTCCGGCGGCGCGACCCGCGAGGGCGACGTCGACAGCCTCCTCCAGCGGATGCTGGACTTCGCCGAGGCGGGCTTCCTGGCTTAGGGCCGCTTTCGACCCGTTGCGGACCTTCGCGAAGAGGTGCAGCTTCGCCGTGTGAGGCGGCGGATTATCATCATCGGAGGAGCCCTAGCTGTCGTGTTGGCGGCATGGGGTGGCTGGTCGCTCAGGACTTTCCTCGCGGTAGATGCATGCCTCGATGCTGGTGGGAGATGGGCCTCTGGTGGCTATTGCGAAGGTGCGCGACCGGGCGGCTAGTCCGCTTTCCACCCATTGCCGACGCGCCGCTTCGGGGTCAGCCTTGCAAGATGGCGAATGACATCGACTTCCCCAGCTTGATTGCCGAACTACCCGACTGGAATGAGGGCCGCGGAATAGAGCCTGAGACCTGGATTGAGTGCATGGGCAACTACGAGTTGGCCATTGGCTACAGCCTCATCTTCTGGCCACGGTTCATAGTGATTGACGACTACGTTCTTCGCGCTGGCTCGACCGTGGAAGCCTTGCGGAATTTCGAGGAGGCTACGGGCGGAGATCGGCGGGCCACTGAGGCGGTCATGAACCACATTCACATCGCCGACATTCACACCAGCGGCGCTGAGCCGTCCGAAGCTCAAGTCCGTTATCTTGGACGGCTGATGAAGGAGACGCTCACGGCCAAGCTAAAAGCAGAGTTTCCAGACCGGAGTTTCGTGGTGAGGTTCACGGACGAGCCGGGTCTCGACATTACTGACTACGAGCTGACCTTCTGGCAGCAGGTGTGAACGTCAGCTGACACCCAGCCGACGTCCACGTCCGTTCGGACTGTTGCCCTCCCGAGCGGCTCATGGGATAGAGTCGGACACGCGTCAGGCGCGCGTCCGGTCCGCGGAAAGGGCTTCAAGCCTCGCCCTATGAACTGCGCTTGCATCTGCCCTTCTTTCTGCCCGGTATGCGGACCTCGGGCTCCTGGAAAGGAGGACGACCCGTGCCCAGCGCACTTCCCCGCAATCCTGATCTCAGGCGGCTGCGCGACCTTGCGCGGACGCTGCAGCGTCATTGCCGATCCGGCGACCCGGCGGCGCAAGGCCGGCTCCTCGCCGTCTTCCCGGACGCCGACGCGGCGCAGGCGCCGCTCGCAAAGGCCCTGGCGGTGGTGGCGCGGGAGCATGGCTACGCCAGCTGGCCCAGGCTGAAGGCCGCGGTCGAGGCGATGCGGGCGAAGGGCGACGAGGCGCCCCGCCGCAATTCCACACCGCTCTATGAGGGCAAGGCCAAGATCCTCTACGAAGGCGCCGATCCGGGCACCCTGATCCAGTACTTCAAGGACGACACCACCGCCTTCGACGCCGCCAAGAAGGCGGTGCTGGAGGGCAAGGGCGTGATCAACAACCGCATCAGCGCCTTCATCATGACGCGGCTCGCCGCGATCGGCGTGCAGAACCACTTCATCAGGCGGCTGAACCGGCGCGAGCAGCTGATCCGGGCGGTCGAGATCGTCCCGCTGGAAGTTGTCTGCCGCAACATCGCCGCCGGCTCGCTGTCGCAGCGCCTGGGCCTGGCCGAGGGCGAGCCGTTGCCGCGCCCGATCATCGAGTTCTTCCTGAAGGACGACGGGCTGCACGACCCGATGGTGGCCGACGAGCACATCGCCACCTTCGGCTGGGCCACGCCCGAGGAGATCGCAGAGATCCGGGCCCTGACCGTCAGGATCAACGATGAGCTCTGTCGGGTGTTCGGCGCCGTCGGCGTCACCCTGGTGGACTTCAAGGTCGAGTTCGGGCGGGTAATGGAGGGCGGGGTCCCGCGCCTCATCCTGGCCGACGAGATCAGCCCCGACAGCTGCCGGCTCTGGGACGCCGCCACCCGTGAGAAGCTCGACAAGGACCGCTTCCGCCGCGATCTGGGCGACGTCGTCGAGGGCTACACGGAGGTCGCCCGCCGCCTCGGCCTGCTGGAGGAGTCCAACGCCGCCGCTGCGGGTCCGGTTGAGGCTGCGGCGACCGCCTAGGCCGCCCTGAACCGCAGCGGCATCGCCTTGGGCCCGGAGATGAAGTTCGAGGCCAGCCACTCCGGCTCGCCGGCGAGTTCGAAGTCCTGCATCCGCGTCAGCACCTCGGCCAGCATGGCGTCGATCTCGATGCGCGCGATGTGCTGGCCCAGGCATCCGTGCGGGCCCGTGCCGAAGGCGATGTGCTCGTTCGTCGCCCGCGAGAGGTCCAGCACGTCCGGCCGTTCGAAGCGCGCCGGGTCGCGGTTCGCCGAGCCGAAGTACATCACCACCTTGTCGCCCGCGGCGATCTGCTGGCCGACCAGCTCCAGGTCGCGGGTGGCCGTGCGGCGCATGTAGATCACCGGGCTGGTCCAGCGCAGCAGCTCCTCGCGCGCCGCGGGCAGCCGCGCCGGCAGATCGGCCTTCAGCCAGGCCAGCTGGTCCGGGTGCTCCATCAGCGCCAGCAGGCCGCCGGAGAGCAGGTTGCGCGTCGTGTCCCCGCCGGCGTCGACCAGCAGCAGGAAGAAGAGCAGGAACTCGATATCGTTCAGCTTGTGCCCGTCCACTTCGCAGGCCAACAGCTTCGACGCCAGGTCCTCGCCCGGTCGCGCCCGCTTCTCGGCGATCACGCCCGAGCCGTACTCGAACATCTTCATCACCGCCGCCTGGCCGGCGCCCGGCGGCAGGGCCTCGGGCGCGGTGTGGATGGTCTCGGTCAGCTTGTAGAGCTCGCGCCCGTCCTCCAGCGGCAGGCCCATCAGCTCGGCGATCACGAAGGAGGGCATCTCGCCCGCCACCTCGGCCACGAAGTCGCATTCGCCCTTGTCGATGACGGCGTCGACGATCCGCCTGGCCAGCTCGCCGATCCGCCCCTCGCGCAGGTGCGCCGCCGGCTGGGTGAACTCCGAGCGGATGAGCTTGCGGAACGCGGTGTGTTCCGGCGGGTCCATCATCAGCATCATCTTGTGGCCGCCGAACCCGCCCTCGCCCTCGCGCGGGTCGGCGATCATGATCGTCGGCTCGGATGAGAAGGCCGAGAAGTCGCGGTCCACCGCCCAGACGTCGGCGTGCCGCGTCACCGCCCAGAAGCCGCGCCCGCCGGGCTCCTCGTGCCAGTAGACCGGCGCATGCTCGCGCAGCCAGGCGAACTGGCCATGCGGCTGGCCGCCGTCGAAGCTCGCGGGCGAAAGGAGATCGATCTGCATGGCCGCCTCGCTCTAGCGCGTTAGGCGGAAGTGGAAGCCGGTTCCGCCGACTGACGCGCTCTAAACTTTGGACTCTAGGGCGGCGAAGGTTCGGCCGGTTTACTCTGCGGCACTCAAGGCCGGGGATCAGCCGTGGCTGCGCTGCGCGTCGCGCCGCTCGAGCAGCGAGGCGAAGTCATGCACCCGCGCCACGCAGGCCGCGTCCTGGGTGCTGAAGCCCTTGGACTGCAGTTCGATCTTCACCTTGCCGTTGATCTCGTCGAACGCGCCGTAGTCGTGGCCGTTCGGCCCGTCCCAGGTGGTGAAGGTGCCGCAGAGGTGGTCGGACTCGGTCTTGAACGCCGTCGTCACCAGGACCTGGCCGTGGGTCAGCGAGCGGGCGCTAGCCTCCACCCGGTCCAGCCGGCGCGTGGCCTCGGCCTCATCCTGCATGCGGCCCACGGCCACCACCGCGGCGATGGTCAGGATCGCGGCCGGGGGGATCATCCAGAACCGGAACCAGTGGCGGGATTTGTCGCGCATGCAGGCCTCGTGACGTTCGATGGCCGCCAGATAGGCCCATGGGCGCAGCTTGCAACCTCAGGGCCGCGGACTTTTCGTCACGTCCGATGTCCCTATGTTGGCTCCGCCATGGCTGAAGCCTTCAACGACCTCACCCTCACCGGCTCCAAGGCCGAGCGCTACGCCGCCGTCGCCGAGGAGATCGCCAGCGTGCTCGACGGCGAGCCGAACCGCACCGCGCGGATGGCCACCATAGCCTCGATGCTGGCGGCGACCTTCGACCACTATTTCTGGACCGGCTTCTACGTCGTCGACCCGGACAAGCCGGACGAGCTGGTCGTCGGCCCCTACCAGGGCAGCCTCGGCTGCCTGCGCATCGCCTTCGGCCGCGGCGTCTGCGGGACGGCGGCCGTCACGGGCCAGACCCAGCTGGTCGCCGATGTCCACGCCTTCCCCGGCCACATCGCCTGCGACAGCCGCTCGGCGAGCGAGATCGTGGTGCCGGTGTTCGATGCCGCGGGCGCGCTGATCGCGGTGTTCGACGTGGATTCCGCAGAGCCGGCCGCTTTCGACGAAGAGGACCGCGCGGGCCTGGAAGCGATCCTGACCGCGGCCTTCGCCTGACGGAAACGCCGGCGGCGCAAAGCTTGCAGCGCATTCGCCAATCCCTAACGGGGACAAGCTTTACTATTCGCGATGCCCGCCGCCGAGACCCTGCACCCCAGCGACCTTTCCGAGGCCGACGCCGAGGCCTGGCGCGCGCTCTGCGCGGCGACGCCGGCCTATGAGAGCCCGCTGCTCGGCCCCGACTTCACCCGCGCCGTCGGCCATGTGCGCGACGACGCCCGGGTGACGCTCTGGCGGCGGGACGGCGCGCTGGTCGCGGCCTTCCCCCACCACCGCCGGCCCGGCGGCCTGGCGCGCGCGATCGGCGCGCCGCTCTCGGACTACCACGGCCTGGTGCAGGCCGCTCACGCCGGCCTGACGGCCCCTGACGCCCTGGCGGACGCGCGCATTTCCGCCTGGAGATTCAACGGCCTGGTCGATCCGTTCGACGCCTTCGCCGGGGCTGGGACCGCCTCGCGCGAGGCCTATGTGATCCGCCTCGGCGAGGGCGCCGAGGCCTATCTGGAGACCCTGCGCGCCGCCAGCCCCAAGCGGTTCAAGAACTACCGCCGCCTCGACCACAAGCTGGAGCGCGAGGTGGGGCCGATCACCGTCGTCGCCGGCGATACCCGCCGCGCCTCCTACGAACAGCTGCTCGCCTGGAAGCGCGACCAGTTGCACCGCACCGGGGCGCACAACTTCTTCCACGGCGGCTGGACCCAGGCGCTGCTCGACCGCCTGTTCGACGACGGCGAAGGTCCTCTGCAGGGCCTGACCATCAGCCTCTACGCCGGCGGGCGTCTCGTCGCGGGCCACTTCGGCGTGCGCCTGGGCGAGGTGTTCCATCCCTGGATCGCCTCGGCGGACCCGCGGATGGCCGAGTGGTCGCCCGGCCAGGTGTTCCTCGGCCGCGCCATCGCCGCCATGCCCAGCCTCGGCCTGAAGGTCTACGACCTCGGCCCCGGCCATGCGCACTACAAGGCCCCCTACGCCCGCGAGACCCGCCAGATCGGCGAGGGCCTGGCCGCCGCCGACACGCCGGCCGGCCGGGCGGCCCGCGCCTCCGACACCCTCTGGACCGCCGGCGCGCGACGCAGCCATCTCGTCGGCCGGCTGCGCCGCCGGCTGGACCACATCGCCAGCGTCGAGCTGACCCTGCGCGGCCGGGCCCTGGGCTTCGCCGACGCCCTCGCCGCCCAGACCCGCAAGCGCGAGGCGGCCGAATGACCGCCCCGCGCGTCAGCCTGATCGTACCCACCCAGCGGCGGCCGGACGGCCTGGCGACGGCGACGCGCTCGCTGCTGCGCCAGACCGGCGTCGACCCGGCCGAGCTGGAGCTGGTGGTGGTCGACAACGACGCCGTTCCCTCCGCCCAGGCCTTCGTCGAGGCCCAGGCCGCCGAGGCGCCGTTCCCGGTCGTCTACGTCCACGAACCCAGAGCCGGCGTCGCCAACGCCCGCAACGCCGCCATGGCCGCGGCTCGTGGCGATCTGATCGGCTTCCTCGACGACGACGAGGAGGCGCCGCAGGGCTGGCTCGCCGCCCTGCTCGCCGCCCAGGCGCGCTACGGCGCCGACGTGGTGTTCGGCCCGGTGAAGGGCCGCGCCCCTGCCGGGATCACCCGCCACAAGGCCTATCTGGAGCAGTTCTTCTCCCGCGAAGGCCCGGCCGAGGCGGGCCCGATCGATCACTACTACGGCTGCGGCAACAGCCTGCTGCGCCGCGCCGCCCTGCCTCACCCGACCGCCCCCTTCGCCGCCGAGCGCAACCACATCGGCGGCGAGGACGACATGCTGTTCGGGCACATGCAGGCGGGCGGCGCGCGGTTCGCCTGGGAGCCCGCCGCCTGGGTCTGGGAAGACCCCGTCCCGGCCCGCGTCTCGCTGCGCTACACGATCGCCAGGGCATTCGCCTACGGCCAAGGCCCCTCGGCCCATTGCGCCGCCGCCGTCCCGCCCGACCGCCTGGGCCTCGCCGGCTGGATGGCGCAGGGCGTGGTCCAGGCCGCCGTCTTCGGCGCCCTCGCCGGCCTGCAGTGGATCGTCCGCGCGCCGAACCGCGCCTTCACCCTCGACAAGGCGGCCCGCGGGCTCGGCAAGACCCTCTGGTGGGGGCCCTTCAAGATCGAATTCTACGGACGGAGCGCCGCATGAGCGTCATCGCCGACTGGACGCCAGAAAAGGCCAAGGGGTTCACCAAGGCCAACCTGACCTTCCAGCACGAACTGCACGAGCGTCCGCTCTTCTCCGACGAAGACCTGGAGATGCTGCTCGACCGCTATCCGCGCGAGAAGCTCGGCGTCTTCACCATGGGCGAGGACCCGGTCGCCTGGACCACCTGGCGGCGCGGCTCGCCGGGCGCGCTCACCGGCTCGCAGCTGCTGGAGGCCGCCAAGACCGGCCGCATCTGGCTGAACCTGCGCGAAACCAACCACCACCTGCCGGAGTACGCCGCCCTCTCGGACGAGATCTTCGCCGAGAAAGAGGCGCGGACGGGCGTCCGCACCTTCAAGCGCGACCTCGGGATGCTGATCTCCTCCGGCGACGCACAGGTCTTCTACCATCTCGACGTGGCGCTGGTGTCGCTCTGGCAGCTGCGGGGCCAGAAGCGCGTTTGGGTCTACCCCGTCGCCGAACCCTACGTCTCCGACGAGGCGCTGGAGCGCATCGTCCTGCGCGAGACCGCCGAGCAGTTCGCCTTTGATCCAGTCTGGGACGCGGGCGCCGAAGTCCACGACCTGACTCCGGGACGCATGGTCACCTGGAAACAGAACGCCCCGCACCGCATCGAGAACGGCCCGATGCTGAACGTCTCCCTCTCCATCGAATTCATGACGCCGGCCGCCCTCATGCGCGCCAACGTCATCTACGCCAACGGCCTCCTCCGCCGCACGCTGGGCGGCAAGCCCGCCGTGCAGGCCGGCCTGCACCCCGCCGCCCTCGGCAAGCTCGCGCTCGCCCGGGCCACCAAGGCCGCCGGCTGGCCCAGGCCCAACCCGCGCGTGCTGCCCACGTCGTTCCGGCTGGACGCGGCCAGGCCGGGCGCCCTGCTGCCGGCGTAGTGCGTCCTTCGAGACGCGCTTCGCGCTCCTCAGGATGACTAAGTCAGCAAAGACCTAGTCATGGTGAGGGCGGCCCGCAGGGCCGTGTCTCGAACCACGCAAGGCCTCGCCGCGCCGCGTTTGGCTTACGCCGCGTCGGGGGCGTAAAACGCGCTCCAACGGACCAACCCCATCCATTGGAGCATCCCCATGGCCGAGGCCTATATCGTCGCCGCCGCCCGCACCGCCGGCGGCCGCAAGGGCGGCAAGCTGAAGGACTGGCACCCCGTCGATCTCGGCGCGACGGTGCTGAACACCCTGGTCGAGCGCACCGGGATCGACCCGGCCGCCGTCGAGGACGTGGTCATGGGCTGCGTCTCGCAGGTTGGCGAGCAGGCGATCAACGTGGCGCGCAACGCCGTGCTGGCCTCGCGCCTGCCGGAAAGCGTGCCGGGCACCAGCGTCGACCGCCAGTGCGGCTCCTCGCAGCAGGCGCTGCACTTCGCCGCCCAGGGCGTGCTCGCCGGGACGCAGGACATCGTCATCGCCTCGGGCGTGGAGAGCATGACCCGCGTGCCGATGGGCCTTTCGGCCTCGCTGGCCATGCAGGCCGGCATGGGCACCTACATGAGCCCGGGCATCCAGAAGGAATACCCGAACATCCAGTTCAGCCAGTTCATGGGCGCCGAAATGGTCGCCGAGAAGTACGGGCTCAACAAGGAACAGCTCGACCAGTACGGCTACGAGAGCCACCAGCGCGCCATCGCCGCGACCCAGGCCGGCGCCTTCAAGGACGAGATCATCGCCCTGGACGTGACCGATGCGGAAGGCAACGCCTCCAAGCACGACGTGGACGAAGGCATCCGCTTCGACTCGTCCATCGAGGCCATGCGCGGGGTGAAGCTGCTGAAGGAAGGCGGCGCGATCACCGCGGCGACCTCCAGCCAGATCTGCGACGGCGCGTCCGGCGTGATGATCGTCTCGGAGAAGGCGCTGAAGGAGCATGGCCTGACGCCGATGGCCCGCATCCACCAGCTGACCCTCTTGGGCCACGACCCGGTGATCATGCTGGAGGCCCCTCTGCCGGCCACCATGCAGGCGCTGAAGAAGGCCGGCATGAGCATCGACGACATCGACCTCTTCGAGGTCAACGAGGCCTTCGCCTCGGTGCCGGTGGCCTGGCTGGACTACTGCAAGGCCGACCCGTCGAAGCTCAACGTCAACGGCGGCGCCATCGCCCTTGGTCACCCGCTGGGCGCCTCGGGGACCAAGCTGATGACCACCCTCGTCCACGCGCTCAAGGCCCGCGGCAAGAAGTGGGGCCTGCAGACCATGTGCGAAGGCGGCGGCATGGCGAACGTGACGATCGTCGAGGCGCTGTAAGCGCGGACGCTTAAAACCCCGGTGTCATCCCGGGACGGCCTGCAAGGCCGCTTCGCTACGGCCGGGATGACACTGTGAGCTTGCGCGCCGCCTCGGTGAACCGCCGGGCGGCGTCGCTGTCCGGTGCTGTGGCCGTCAGCGGCCGGCCTTCGTCGCCGCTTTCGCGCAGGGCGATGTCGATGGGGATCTCCGCCAGCAGCGGCACGCCCAGCGCCTCGGCCTCGCGCCGCCCGCCGCCCTCGCCGAAGATCGGGATGCGCGCGCCGCCGGGACCTGCGAACCAGGCCATGTTCTCGATCACCCCCAGGATCGGGGCGCCGGTCTTCTCGAACATCGAGGCCGCCCGCCGCGCGTCGATCAGCGCGATCTCCTGCGGCGTCGAGACCAGCACCACCCCGTCGATCTTCACCCGCTGGAGGAGGGTCAGGTGGATGTCCCCGGTCCCCGGCGGCAGGTCGAGCACCAGCACGTCCAGCGGCTCGGCCTCGCTCCCCCAGACCACGTCCTGGCTCATCTGCCGCGCCGCCGAGCTCGCCATCGGCCCGCGCCAGATCATCGGCGCGCCCTCGCCGACCAGGAAGCCGATCGACATCACCTTCAGCCCGAAGGCCTCCAGCGGGATGATCTTCTTCTCCGGGCTGAACTGCGGCTGACCCGAGACGCCCAGCATCCGCGGCGCCGAGGGGCCATAGACGTCGGCGTCCATCAGCCCGACCCGGAGGCCCAGCCCCGCCAGGGCGCAGGCCAGGTTCACCGCCACCGTCGACTTGCCGACCCCGCCCTTGCCGCTGGCCACGGCGATCACCCGCTTCACATGCGGCGGCCGTTCGGCGACGGCGGACGGCCCCGGGGAGGCCTGCGGGTCGTCCGAGACCCGCGCGCGCTTGGCCGGGGCGGTCAGCACCACCTGGGCGGCCTCCACGCCCGGTGCGCCCTGCAGCGCCGCCTGGGCGGCGTCCCGGACCGGGGCGTAGGCGGCGGCCTTGTCGGCCGAGACCTCCAGCATGAAGCTCACCCGGCCGGGCGCGATGGCCAGCCCCTGCACGAGGCCGGCCGAGACCAGCCCCCGCCCGCTGGCCGGGTCGGTGATCGCCTCAAGGCGCTTCAGGATGTCGGCGCGGTCGGGCGCCGGTGCGTCGGTCATGTGGCGTCCGTCTTGCTTTGCTAGGCGCGGGGTCTCATATCCGAACCACAGCGCCGGTCTACAAGCCCGACCTCCCCGCGGCCGCGCCACAGAAAGAGACGACGCGACCTAGATGCCCTGGAACGACAACGCCAACCCCGGTCCCTGGGGGGCGCCCGACCCCAAAGACGACGACAAGCGCAAGAGCTCCGGCCCGCGCCGCCCCAATCTGGGCGGCGGGCGCGGCGGCGGCCCGCGCGGCCCGAACGGCCCTGACCTGGGCGAGTTCGCCGAGCGCCTGCAGCAGCGTATGCGCGATCTCTTCGGCGGGCCCGGCGGCCAGATCAAGCCCGGCGCCATCGCCGCCGGCGCAGGGGTGATCTTCGCCGTCTGGGCGGCCTCCGGCGTCTATATCGTCCAGCCGAACGAGCAGGCGGTGGTCACCACCTTCGGCGCCTATTCCCGCTCCGAGACCCCCGGCCTGCGCTACCACCTGCCCGCGCCCATCGAGCGGGTGGAGAAGGTGCCGGTCACCTCCCTGCAGCGCATCGACGTCGGCGGCGCCGGCGAGAGCGACGTGCCGGAGGAAAGCCTGATGCTGACCGGCGACGAGAACATCGTCGACATCGACTTCTCGGTGACCTGGCGGGTTTCCGACCCGGCCCGGTTCCTGTTCAACGTCAAGGATCCCGAGCCCTCCATCAAGGCGGTGGCCGAGAGCGCCATGCGCGAGGTGGTCGGCAAGAGCGCCCTCGAGGCGGTGCTGACCTCCGGCCGCGGCCAGGTGCAGACCCAGGCGGCCGAGCTGATGCAGGCCACCCTCGACCAGTGGCGCACCGGTGTGACCGTGGTGGAAGTCCAGATCCGCACCGCCGGCCCGCCGGAGCAGGTGGTGGGCGCCTTCCGCGAGGTCGCCACCGCCGGCCAGAACGCCGAGAGCGCGGTGAACGAGGCCAACACCTACCGCAACCGCGTGGTCAACGAGGCCAAGGGCGACGCGGCCCGCATCGTCCAGGCCGGCCAGGCCTACCGCGAGCAGGCCGTGCGCGAGGCCAGCGGTGAGGCCGCCCGCTTCGACCAGATCTACGCCCAGTACCGCGCCGCGCCCGGCGTCACCCGCGACCGCCTCTACATCGAGACGATGCAGCGCGTGCTCGCCCGCTCCAACAAGGTGGTGGTCGACAGCCAGGGGGCCAGCGCGCCGATCATCCTGCCGCCCGACGTCTTCCGCCCGCGCGGCCAACCGGGGCAGGCGCAGCCGCAACCCCAGCCGCCCGCCGCGCCCGCCGCGCCGCAAGCCGTGGAGGGCCGCTGATGGACCGCCGCTACATGACGTGGGCGATCCTCGCCCTCGGCGTGCTGATCCTGCTCGCCAACACCCTGTTCATCGTCGAACAGCGCCAGCAGGCCATCGTCGTGCGCTTCGGCGAGCCGGTGCGGGTGATCAACGCCCCCTCGCGCCCGGCGCCGGGCCTGAAGATCAAGGCCCCGTTCATCGAGAACGTCATCAAGTTCGACAAGCGCAACATCGCCCTGGAGTCGGCGCAGGAGGAGATCATCGCCGCCGACCAGGAGCGGCTGGTGGTCGACGCCTTCATCCGCTACCGCATCGCTGACCCGCTGCAGTTCTACCGCACCCTGCGCGACGAGCGGACGGCCAACGACCGCATCGAGCGGCTGGTGAACTCCTCGCTGCGCCAGGTGCTGGGCACGGCGACGTCCAACGACATCATCTCCGGCCGCCGGGGCCAGCTGATGCAGCTGACCAAGACCGACGTCTCCAATCGCGCCAAGGTCTCGCGCTTCGGCATCGAGATCATCGACGTGCGCATCAAGCGCGCCGACCTGCCGACCGCCAACCAGGAAGCCGTCTACGGCCGAATGGAGACCGCCCGCCAGCAGATGGCCGCCCAGATCCGCGGCGTCGGCGAGCAGCGCAAGCGCGAGATCATCGCCGCCGCCGACAAGGAAGTGGCCATCACCCTGGCCACCGCCCAGGAAGAAGCCGACCGCACCCGAGGCGAGGGCGACGCCCAGCGCACGCTGATCTTCGCCCGAGCCTTCGGCAAGGATCCCAGCTTCGCCAGCTTCTACCGCTCGATGCAGGCCTACGAGGAATCCCTCGCCCAGGGCGACACCACCATGGTGCTCTCTCCCGACAGCGCCTTCTTCCGCTACTTCGAGCGCGGACCGGGCGGCGGGCGTTGAGAGCAAGGACGTGGTAGCCTTCCGCCGGGAGGCCGCCATGTTCCACCAAGGGCAACGAGACCTGCAGGACGCCTTCGGCAGCACCGCGCTCGCCGACCGGCTGGATGAGCGCCTGCGCCATGACCGGTTCACCGACGCCGACAAGGCGTTCATCGAACGCCTGCCGTTCTTCTTCCTGGCGACGGCCGATGCGGAGGGCCGTCCCGACTGCTCGTTCAAGGGCGGGGACCCCGGCTTCGTGCGCGTGCTGGCGCCCGACCAGCTGGCCTTCCCGGACTACGACGGCAACGGCATGTTCCGCAGCCTCGGCAACCTCAAGGCCAATCCGCATGTCGGCCTGCTCTTCATGGCGATCGGCGAGAAGCCTGCACGCCTGCGGGTCAACGGAACCGCCGCCCTCAGCCTCGACGACCCGGCGATGGCCGACTGGCCGGGCGCCCAGGCCCTGGTCCGTGTCACCCCGACGGACATCTTTCCCAACTGTCCGCGCTACATCCCCGAACTGGAGCTGAAGGCGCCGTCCGTCTACGCCCCGCGCGAGGGCGAGGCGCCCGTGGAGCCGGCCTGGAAAAGCTTCGAGATCTTCAGCGACGTGGTCCCGCCTCGGCGGCGATAGACCCTGCCGGTCAGGAGACCAGCGTCTCGAACTCGTCGACCAGCCGTTCGAGCTGCGCCACGCCCGCGGCCCAGAAGGCCTTCTCCCGGGGATTGAGCCCGAAGGGCGCCAGGGCCTCGACGTAGGTCTTGGTCCCGCCGGCGGCGAGCAGGGCCTCATAGAGCGGCGGGAAGCCTTGCGGGTCCTGGAGCCGCTTCTCCATCAGCGCCCGCACCAGGAGGTCGCCGAACGCATAGGCGTAGACGTAGAACGGCGAGTGCACGAAGTGGCTGACGTAGGCCCAGTAGAACTCGTAGCCGGGGTTCAGCCTGACCGCGGGCCCCAGGCTCTCGCCCATCACCTCCAGCCACAGGCCCCCGATCTGCTCGACCGAGAGCTCGCCTTCCACGCGGGCGGCGTGGAAGCGGGTCTCGAAACGGTGGAAGGCGATCTGGCGGACCACGCTGTTGAGCCCGTCCTCGATGCGGCCGGCCAGCAGGTCGCGGCGCTCGCCCGGCGAGGCCTGCGCCAGCAGCCGCTCGAACACCAGGCCCTCCCCGAAGATCGAGGCGGTCTCGGCCAGGGTCAGCGGGGTGTCGGCGAGCAGGGTGCCGAGCGGCGCGGCCAAGGTTTGGTGCACCGCATGGCCGAGCTCGTGCGCCAGGGTCAGCACATCGCGCCGCTCGCCCATGTAGTTGAGGAGGACGAACGGATGGCGGTCGGCGGTGACCGGATGCGAATAGGCCCCCGACTGCTTGCCGGGCCGGGGCCGGGCGTCGATCCACGGCTGGTCGAAGAAGCCCCGCGCGCCGTCGGCGAACTTCGGCGCCAGGGCGTCGAAGGAGGCCACCACCTCGCGCTTGGCCTCGTCCCAGGAATAGAGCCGCGGTGCGGTCGTCCCGAGCGGGGCGTTGCGGTCCCAATAGTCGAGGCTGCGGCGGCCCATCGCCTTGGCCTTCAGCGCATAGTAGCGGTGCGAGAGGCGCGGATAGGCCTCGACCACCGCCGCCTCCAGCGCGGCCACCGCGTCGGCGTCGACCTCGTTGGCGAGGTGCCGGCCGGCGGCCGGGTCGGGGTAGTTGCGCCAGCGGTCCTCGACGGCCTTCTCCTGGGCGATGGTGTTGAGGCTGAGCGCCAGCACCGGCGCGGCCGTCTCCAGCGCCTTGGCCAGCCCCTGCCCCGCCTGCTTGCGGACCGCGCCGTTCGGGTCCGAGAGCCGGTTCAGCGCCTCCGGCAGGGTCAGGCGCTCGCGTCCCACCCGCACGTCCATGCGCGCCAGGGTCTCGTCATAGAGCCGCGTCCAGTTGGCCACCGCCGGCGCCCGGTCGAGCAGCAGCCGCTCCAGGTCCGCTGAAAGTTCATGCGGCCGGCCGAGCCGCACGCGCCTGAGCCACGGCCGCCAGCGCTCCGCCCCAGGATGCGCACCCAGCGCCGCTTCCAGTTCGGCGTCCTCCAGCTCGTTGAGCTCCAGGGTGAAGAACAAGCTCTCCGCCCCGATCGCCGCCGAGCGTACCCGAAGGTCGCCCTCGAACTTGGCCCAGGCCGGATCGTCCCTGGCGGTCGAAGCGGCCAGGCTGGCGTAGGCGCCGACGCTCCAGAGCTTGTTGGTCGCCGCCTCGTAGAGACCAATCCCGCGGTCGATCAGCTCGCCCAGCTTCGCCGGCTCGCCTCGCGCGGCGACGAAGGCGCCCTTCAGCGCCACAAGCTCGTCGTTGATCGCCTTGGCGGCGGAAAGATCGGCCTCGATGCGCGGATCGCTGCGGCCGGCGTAGAGCTCGTCCAGCCGCCACTCCGGCAGGGCGTCGGTCTGGAATTTCACGGGCGCGTTCATGGCCGGACATATGGACCCGCCGCGAGAGCCCATCAACGCCGAGTCCGGAAGCCGCCAGCGCCAACACGCCCAGCGGGTCAGATGAGGCCGCAACGACGGAGTCCTCACATGTCCTTTCAGATCCTGGGCCTCCCAGCCCGGCCGTTCACGCCTCTCTTCGATCTCGACGCCGCGGGCCTGGCCGCCATCGGCGCGCGACGGATGACCGCCGAAGCGCCGAACTCCGCCCCCTGCCGCGTCAGCCTGCGGGAAGCCGAGCCGGGCGAGGAACTGATCCTCTGCAACCACGCCTACCTGCCGACGCCGGGCACGCCCTACCGCGCCTCCGGCCCGATCTTCGTGCGGGTCGGGGCGGTGGAGACGCGGCCGGAGCGGGGCGAGGCGCCGCAGGTGCTGACATCGCGCCTGCTCTCGGCCCGCGCCTACGACTCCGAAGGCATGATGAGCGACGCCGACGTGGTCGAAGGCGCCGATCTGGCCCTGCGCCTCACCGCCTGGCTGGCCGACCCGGCCATCGACGAGGTGCACATCCACAGCGCCCGTCGCGGCTGCTACCTGGCCAGGGCCGTGCGTTAACCCCCGACTCAGGTCTCCGAAACCCGGCCTTTACCCCGCACCTGTACCAACTCGGACCACATGAGAGCCGGGCCACGCAGTCCGGCGTCCAGTCAGGTGGTGTGTCCGAAATGTCCAAGACCGTTCTCGTCGTCGACGATGATCCGACCCAGCGCCGCCTGATCCAGGCGGTGCTGGAGCGCGAAGGCTTCACCGTCGCCCATGCCGAAAACGGCGACGAGGCGATCAAGCGCCTGCAGGCCGGCTCGGCGGCGGACCTCGTCCTGCTCGACCTCGTGATGCCCGGCATGACCGGTCAGGACACCCTGAAGGAAATGCGCGCCCGCGGCTTCACCCAGCCGGTGATCGTGGTGACGGCCACCGGCGGCATCGACACCGTGGTCTCGGCCATGCAGGCCGGCGCCAACGACTTCTTCGTCAAGCCGGCGGCGCCCGAGCGGATCATCGTCTCGATCCGCAACGCCCTTTCCATGGGCGCCCTGAAGGGCGAGGTGGAGCGGCTGAAGAAGCACGCCGGCGGGCGCACCACCTTCGACGATCTGATCGGCGCCTCCCCCGCCATGGTCATGGTCAAGCGGCTGGGCGAGCGGGCGGCCAAGTCCTCGATCCCCATCTTGATCACCGGCGAGAGCGGGGTCGGCAAGGAAGTGATCGCCCGCGCCGTGCATGGCTCGTCGGATCGCGCCGGCAAGCCCTTCGTGGCGGTGAACTGCGGGGCGATCCCGGAGAACCTCGTGGAATCGATCCTCTTCGGCCACGAGAAGGGCAGCTTCACCGGGGCGACCGACAAGCACCTCGGCAAGTTCCAGGAAGCCAACGGCGGCACCCTCTTCCTCGACGAGGTCGGCGAGCTGCCGCTGGACATCCAGGTCAAGCTGCTGCGCGCCCTACAGGAGAGCGAGATCGACCCGGTCGGCTCCAAGCGCTCGGTGAAGGTCGACGTCCGCATCGTCTCGGCCACCAACCGCGACCTGAGCCAGGCCGTCGCCGAGGGCCGCTTCCGCGAGGACCTCTTCTACCGCCTGAACGTCTTCCCGATCGAGGCCCCCGCCCTGCGCGACCGCCGCGAGGACATCCCGGCCCTGACCGACGCCTTCATCCGCCGGTTCAAC
>DASPLZ010000066.1:0-4634 GCA_035627295.1 Phenylobacterium sp.
GAGCGGCCGGACATCTCCGGCGGTCAGCAGGACCGCCGCGACGCGCGCACCGGCCTGCAGTCCGGCCAGGCGGGCGACGCCGACGCCAACCTCTCCCAGCAGGGCCGCTTCGGGAACATCAGGCAGAACCTGACCCCGCAGAAGAGCGTGCAGGACCGCTGACCATGCCCGAGAAGCACCCCAACACCGACCGCTGGGGCGGCCCCGGCGCCAGCCACGAGGACCGCACCGAGCCCAAGCCGGAAAAGCGCGATCCCCGCGCCCCCGGCGAGCCCACGAACACGCCCTTCAGCCACGTCTCCGGCGGCGGCGGCGAGCGCGACCGCCACCACGGCCACGACGTGCGCGCCAAGCGCGACACCGAGGAGAACAGCGCCCAGCGCGCCAAGCCCTAGGCCGGCTTGGGGTCAGGCCGGCAGGAGCTCCAGCCGCGCGGCGGCTTCTTCCGCCTGCGCCACGCGCGGCGCTTTCATCGACTCCATCAGCTTGCCGTAGCGCGCGCGGATCTCCGGCGGCGCGATCTCCGGCCGGCCGGCGTTGAAGGGCGGGGCCGGCGCGTATTCGAGGCCCAGCTGGATCCCCTGCGCCACCTCCTCGCCGGCGATCTCGGCCAGCACGGTGAGGGCGAAGTCGATGCCCGCCGTCACCCCGCCGCCGGTGATGATGTTCCCGTCCCGCGCCACCCGCCGCTCATCCGGGATCGCGCCAAACAGCGGCAGCAGGTCCCGCCACGCCCAGTGGCAGGCGGCCCGCTTGCCCCGCAGCAGCCCCGCCGCACCGAGGATCAGCGACCCGGTACAGACCGAGGTGGCGTAGCGCGCGCCTTTCGCCAGCCGCCGCACCTCGCCGACGAAGGCCTCGTCGAGCGCCACCTCGGTCGCCGCCACGCCGCCGGGCAC
The DNA here is from genome assembly GCA_035627295.1 of Phenylobacterium sp. Lineage (GTDB taxonomy): Bacteria > Pseudomonadota > Alphaproteobacteria > Caulobacterales > Caulobacteraceae > Phenylobacterium. Next base: position 900 of record DASPLZ010000066.1, read on the forward strand.
GCAGATCAGGTCGCAGGTCTCGATGTCCGCCAACCGGGCGGTCTCGGCGAACACCAGGCCGTCGGCCGGCACCGCCCCGCCGGCGGCGCTGGCCACCGTGGTGCGCGAGTTCGGCGCGCGGCTGAGGAACTGGTGCGGGCCGGTGAAATCCAGGTGGGTCATGCCCGGAAAGACGGCGAAGACGATGTGGAAGGGGGCCTCGGCCACGACGGTCGCTCCTTGTTGACGGCCGATCATCCCGCGCCTAGCGTCCGGCGGAAACGACAATGTTCCCTCGTTTTACGCCATGACCCACGCCATCGCTTTCGTGCTCTTCCCCGACTTCCAGCTGCTCGACGTGGCCGGGCCGGTGGCCGCCTTCGAGATCGCCGGGCGCTACGCCGGGCGGCCGGCCGACATCCGGCTGGTCTCGTCGGAGGGCGGCGAGGTGGCGAGCTCGGCCGGCGTGAAGATGGCCACCGTCCCCTTCGCCGAGGCCGGCGCCTTCGACACCCTGCTGGTCTCCGGCGGCGACGGCACGCGGCGGGCGATGGGCTGCGAGGCGACGCTGGATTTCGTGCAGGCCGGGGCGGCGCGGGCGCGGCGCACGGCCTCGGTCTGCTCGGGCGCCTTCGTGCTGGCCGCCGCCGGCCTGCTGGACGGGCGGTCCGCGACCACCCACTGGAGCCGCACGGCCGATTTCCAGCGGCGGTTTCCCAAGGTGAACCTGCAGCCCGACCGCATCTTCACCCGCGACGACCCGGTCTGGACCTCGGCCGGCATCACGGCGGGCATCGACCTGGCCCTCGCCATGATCGCCGAAGACCACGGTGAACAGATCGCCCGCGCCACCGCCCAGCAGCTGGTGGTCTACCACCGCCGGCCCGGCGGCCAGTCGCAGTTCTCGGCCCTGGTGGAGCTGGCGGGCGAGCGTAGCCGGTTCGCCTCGCTGCTCGGCTGGGCGCGCGAGCGGTTGGCGGAGACGCTGACCGTGGAGCGGCTGGCCGACCAGGCCGGCATGAGCCCGCGCAACTTCGCCCGCGCCTTCGCGGCGGAGACCGGCGTCACCCCCGCCAAGGCCATCGAGCGGCTGCGGCTGGAGGCGGCGCGCGACGGCGTGGAGTCCACGACGGCGCCGATCGAGCAGGTCGCCCGCTCGGCAGGCTTCGGCGATCCGGAGCGGATGCGGCGGGCCTTCCTGCGCGCCTTCGGCCAGCCGCCGCAGGCGCTGCGGCGGGCCGCGCGCGCGGCCTAGGTGGAGGCGCCGACGACGGCCGAAACGCTCTCCGCGGCGGCCGACACGGGCTTGGCGGGCGTTGCCGCGGCCTTTGGCGGCGCGACGGCCTTGGCTGAAGCCGGGGCCCCCGCCTGCGCGGCCGCCAGGACTTCGGGCTTGGCGCCCTCCGACACGGGCGACGGGGTCTCCGTGGATACGAGGGCGGGCTCAACGGCGACCGGCGCCGGCGGCGCCTGCGTCAGCGACGCCAGTTCGATCGGTTCGGGAAGCTGGTCGATCGGGTCGAGCCGGCGCTTGACCGGCGCGACATAAGGGGCGCCGCCGCGGCTCGGGCGGTAGAAGACGTGCAGGCCGATCTGCGCCACCTGGCGCAGGCCTGCGCCCCAGCCGGGGGACACGCGGGTGGCGTGGAAGTGGGTGGCGTTGCCGACCTCGGCCATCACGAAGCCGGAGAGCGCGCGGGTGGCCACGCGGCGGGCCCGGTCCCAGGCCGCGCCGCCGCCGGCGCGGTCCAGCACGCCGTCGCAGGCGAAGCTGAACTGGCAGCCACGCCCGCCGGCGCCCTGATAGACCACGGCGCAGACGGATTTCGGGAACCTTGGGTCGCTGACGCGGTTGAGGATCACCTGGGCGACGGCGGCCTGGCCGGCGGCGCTCTCCCCGCGGGCCTCGTAGTAGACCGCCGCGGTGAGGCATTCCAGGTCGCGGCGCGTCGCCGAGCGGGTGTCGAACGCCGGCGCCGGGCGCACCGAGGCCAGCTCGAGGCGGGCCGGCGGCCCAACCTTCACCGGCTGCGGCGCCGGGATGGACGCCGGGGCGGCGCTCGCCAGGTGCAGGCGCGCGGGTTCCGGCTCGGGCCGGTCGACGAGCGTATAGGCGGCCGCGCCGGCCGAGAGCGCGCCGGCGGCGATGGCTGCGCCGATGAGCGCACGCGGAGCCGCGAGCGCTGCCAATGGGAATTTCAAAACTTACGCGTCCCTTACGACGAGGGCGAAAATGCCCCCCGGAAACACGTCCGCCGACCGCATCCCGCAGGTCGATGGACGTTGCCTGGCCGGTCAACGCTATGGCCAAGGCTGCTAGGTTCCCCGGCCTTATGACGGTGAATAAAAGGTTTTGCAACCCCTGTGGTGCACCGCAGCATCAATATCGCGCGAGTGGAGGGAACCTGAGCTTTCCCAACCCGTTCCGCCGGCGACCCTACTGTGGAGCTTCAGCGGATGCATAAGATCCTTCCCCTTCTCACCGTCGCGGCCCTGGCCGGCGGCCTGGTCGCCTGCGGGCACAACACCGAACAGCGGGCCGCCACGGGCGCGGTCGCCGGCGCCGTGGTGGGCGGCCCAGTCGGCGCCGCCGCCGGCGCCGCGGCCGGCACCGCGGTCAGCAAGGCGGCCGACGACAAGTAGGTCCTAGCTGGAGCCGCGGCCCGGTCCGCGGCTCCGCTCCAGCTCCGCCCGCGATCGGACCTCAGTCCGCCGGCCTGGTGCAGACGATCGCCAGCTTGTTGCCGGTCGGATCGCGCAGATAGGCGGCGTACCAATTGGGGCCATAGTGGTCGCGCAGGCCTGGCGGCCCCTCGTCCGCGCCGCCGTGGGCCATGGCCGCGGCGTAGAGCGCATCCACCTGCCCGCGGCTCTCGCCGTTGAAGGCCAGCATGACGCCATTGCCCGCCTTCGCCGCTTCGCCGTCGAAGGGCTTGCAGACCCAGACGGTCTGGCCGGAGCCGTCGCCGCCGGGGCCGTAGCCGGCGAAGTCGCCGTGACGCGCGAAGCGTTTCCAGCCGAGGGTGGCGAGGACCGCGTCGTAGAAGGCGAGCGAGGCCTCCATGTCCGTCGCGCCCAGGGTGACGTAGCCGATCATCGGAGCCTCCTTCAGAGACTCGAACAAAACAGGAACATGCGCGTTTCGTCAATGGCCAAGCTGGCCGGCGATCAGCGTCAGGGTGAAGAGGCTGAGGAGCGCGCCAAGGCCGACCGCGCGGGCCGCGCCGGCCTCGAACACGCCGAACGCCCGCGCCTGGACGAAGACGTTCACCGCCGTCGGGCAGCCGGCCAGCAGGACGGCGACGCTAGTCACCTCCGAAGAGGCCCCGCCCCACATGGAAAAGAGGCCCCAGACCAGCAGCGGCGCGGCCAGCAGCTTCAGCGCCAGGGCGAGCGCCAGCGGGCCGGCCTCCCGCCGGTCGGGCAGCAGCCGCTGGCCGCCGATCAGGCCGCCGAGCGCGATCAGCGCCACCGGGCTGGCGGTGGCGGCGAGGAGATCGACCGCCGCGTCCGCCGGCGCCCAGAGCCGCAGTCCCGAGAGGCTCAGCGCCACGCCGACCCCGGCGCCGACCACCGTCGGGTTGACCACGGCGGCCAGGCGCGCCCGGCCGTTCGCCCGCCCCGCCCCGGCGCGCAGGAAGCCCAGGGCCACCATCGCGGTCAGCAGGGTGAAGTCGGCGGCGACGAAAGCCATGGCCGGTCCCCGGGCGTTCTCGCCCAGCAACGCCACCACGATGGGCGCGCCCAGGAAGGCGG
>DASPLZ010000067.1:0-2248 GCA_035627295.1 Phenylobacterium sp.
GGCCGGCCTCGGCTGCGTAGGGGACCACGCGCGGCGGGCCGTTGTCGCCGGCGAGCCTGCGGGCAAAGGCCTCGGCCTCGCCGCCCGGCTCGGGCGACAGCGGCGGGGTCATGGAGCGGCGGTGGACGTGGACGCCGACGCCCGGCCCCCAGGCCGCCTTCAGCGTCGCGTCGGCCGCCGCGCAGCTCTGGAAGAAGGCGGCGAGGAGGCCCTGCGGGTCCATGCCCGGCGGGGTCCGCAGGTCGAAGAGGAAGCGGCATTCGCGGGCCAGGATATTGCCGGCCGTGCCGCCGTGGATGACGCCGATGGTCAGGGTCGCGTGCTTGGGCGTGAAGGCCGAGGCGGGGTCGGCCTCGCGCTCCAGCCTGTCGGCCAGGGCCTTCAGCTCGGTCATCAGGTCGACGGCGACCATGATCGCCGAGGCGCCGAGGTGGGTCTGGCTGGAGTGGGCCTCCCTGCCGGTGACGGTGACCGTCCAGGTGGCGATGCCCTTGTGGCCGCTGACCGCCTGCATGTCGGTGGGCTCGCCGACCACCACGAGGCGCGGGCGGGGGAAGTCGGCGACCAGGGCGCGGATCAGGTCCGGCGCGCCGAGGCAGCCGACTTCCTCGTCGTAGGTGAAGGCCAGGTGCGCCGGGCGCTGCGGCCTGGCGGCCAAAAGGTCCGGCACGGCGGCCAGCGCGAGGGCGATGAAGCCCTTCATGTCGCAGGTCCCCCGCCCATAGAGCCTGCCGTCGCCCTTGTCGGTGAGCTTGAAGGGCTCCGAGGTCCAGGGCTGGCCGTCCACCGGCACCACGTCGGTGTGGCCGGAGAGCACCACGCCGCCCGCCACGTCCGGGCCGACGGTGGCGATGAGGTTGGCCTTGGTCCCCTCGGCGTTGGCGACGCGGCGGGAGGCGACGCCGTGGCCGGCGAGGTAGGCCTCGACCCATTCGATCAGCGCAAGGTTCGAGCCGCGCGAGGTGGTGTCGAAGGCGATCAGGCGGTCAAGGATCTCGAGGCTGCGGGCGGAGAGGCTTTCGACGTCGGTCATGGGGCGCACCTAGAGCCCACCTCGCGCCGGTGTTCAACCGAGCGGTTCCGCAAGCAGCGCGGATAGGCCGTGCGTCGTTCGAGACGCCCGCTTTGCGGGCTCCTCAGGATGAGGCGGTCAGCAGGTCTACGAGCGTCGTCATGGTGAGGAGCGGCGAAGCCGCGTCTCGAACCACGCAGGGCCGCGCCGCGTGGTTTTCCTTGACCTCCCCGCGCCCATGCCGCTTGCACGCGGCGTCATGATCCTCACCCTCTCCTGTCCCGACCGCCCGGGCATCGTCGCCGCCGTCTCCGCCTTCCTGTTCGAGCGCGGCGGCAACATCGAGGACGCCCAGCAGTTCGATGACCGCGAGACCGGGCGGTTCTTCATGCGGGTGGTGTTCAAGGGCGAGGGACTGGACGCCCTGAAGGCCGGCTTCGCCCCCATCGCCGAGCGGTTCGCCATGGACTGGACCTTGCGCGATCCGCGGGAGAAGCGCCGGGTGATGATCCTGGCCTCGCGCGAGGACCATTGCCTCGCCGACCTGCTCTACCGCTGGCGGATCGAGGAGCTGCCGATGGACCTCGCCGCCGTGGTCTCCAACCATGCGGCCGAGACCTTCGCCCACACCGAGCTTCGCGGCGTGCCCTTCCACCACCTGCCGGTTACGAAGACCACCAAGCTGGAGCAGGAGGCCGCGCTCTGGGCGCTGATCCAGGAGACGGGGACCGAGCTCGTCGTGCTCGCCCGCTACATGCAGATCCTCTCCGAGGGGCTGGCGGCCAAGCTGGAAGGGCGCTGCATCAACATCCACCACTCCTTCCTGCCTGGCTTCAAGGGGGCCAAGCCCTATCACCAGGCCCACGCCCGCGGGGTGAAGGTGATCGGCGCCAGCGCCCACTTCGTCACCGCCGACCTCGACGAGGGGCCGATCATCGAACAGGACGTCGAGCGCATCAGCCATCGTGACTCCCCCCGCGACCTGATCCGCAAGGGCCGCGACATCGAGCGGCGCGTGCTGGCGCGGGCGGTGCGCTGGAGCCTGGAGGACCGGGTGCTGCTGAACGGGCGTAAGACGGTGGTGTTCACCGACTGATCTCTCCGCCCCTTGTGGGGAGGGAGGGGCCTACTTCTTCCCCTTGGACGCCCCCGCCCTGGCGCTCGCCGCTTCCGCCAGTTGCCGCAGGGCCGCGTTGGCGATGGTCAGCTTGGCGAAGCTCCAGCCGCCGGGGGCGG
>DASPLZ010000068.1:0-2794 GCA_035627295.1 Phenylobacterium sp.
TCAGCGCCCGGGTCGCCCAGGCGAAATCGGCCTCCTCCAGCTCCTGGCCCGCCAGCGGGTCGCGGGCATGGGCGTCGAAGCCGGCGGAGATGATCAGGAGATCGGGGGCGAAGGCGTCGGCCGCGGCGGCGATTCGCTCGAACCTCTGACGCCAGGCTTCCGGCGGCGCGCCGGGCGGCACCACCTCGTTGAAAACATTGCCGACCCCGGTCTCGCTGGGGTGCCCGGTGCCGGGATAGAGCGGCCACTGGTGGATCGAGCCGAAGAAGAGGTTGGGATCGGCCTCGAACGCGGCCTGGGTGCCGTTGCCGTGGTGGACGTCGAAATCGACCACCGCCACCCGCTTCAGCCCCGCCGCCTGCGCCGCCCGGGCGGCCACCGCCACGTTGGAGAAGACGCAGAAGCCCATCGCCTGGTCGGGCTCCGCATGGTGCCCCGGCGGGCGCACGGCGCAGAAGGCGCGGGTCGCCTCGCCCGCCGCCACCGCCCGCACGGCGGCCACCGCCGCCCCGGCCGCCCGGCGCGCGGCGATCCAGCTGCCGGCCGAGAGGAAGGTGTCGGGATCGAGCGCCCGCAGGCCCTCGCTGGGCGCGGCGCGGCGGACGCCGTCGATGAACAGCTCGGGGTGGACGCGGGCCAGGTCCGGCTCCTCCACCAGCGGCGCCTCGCGCGCCTCCAGGTCGAGCCGCGCGTCGTCCTGCAGGGCGTCCAGCACCGCCGTCAGCCGTTCGGGCCGCTCGGCATGGCCCTCGCCCGGACGGTGGTCCAGCATGTCGGCGTGCGTGTAGAGAAGGACGGACATCGGCTTTCGGATACGACCCTAGCATGACGACCCCGCGACCCGCGATACGCAGAGCCGCCGCCGCCGACGCCGAGGCGCTGGCGCGGATCGGCGCGACCACCTTCACCGCGACCTTCGGCCACCTCTATCCGCCGGAAGATCTCGCCGCCTTCCTGGCCGAGCACCATTCGCCCGAGCGGGCGGCCGCCGACCTGGCCCACCCGCAGAAGGCCGCCTGGATCGCCGAACTGGACGGCGTCGTCGTCGGCTACGCCGCCGTCGGGCCCTCCGACCTGCCGCACGCCGAGGTCGGGCCGGGCTCCGGCGAGCTCAAGCGACTCTATGTGGATGCGAGCCAGCAGGGCCTGGGGACCGGCCGGCGGCTGCTGGAAACCGCCCTCGCCTGGCTGGAAGAGGCCGGGCTCGGCGACGTCTGGCTCAGCGTCTGGTCGGAGAATTTCGGCGCCCAGCGGCTGTATCAGCGATACGGCTTTGAGTGTGTTGATACCTACTTGTTCCAAGTAGGTTCGGTACATGACAAAGAATTCATGTTCCGCCGCCGAAAAGTCCCTGTGTGACGCTGCACCTTTCCGCGAATTAATCGTTCGGGCCTTTGACGGGAACCGAGACGTTTGAGACGCTTGACTTGACCCTAGTTGGGTCGGGATTGGGCGAGGATGGGGATGTTGCGGATAGGATACATCAAAATCCAGGATGATCTGTCCGGCGACTACTCGGCGCGTCTGAAAGAACAAGGCTGCGATGTGGTGCGGGTCGAAGACTCCGCGGCCATCGGCGATGCGCCGATGCTCGATGCGATCCTGGAGTTCATCGGCAGCGAGGACGAGCTGGTGGTGGGCGCGATCGAGCACCTGGGCGCGGGGCCCAACGCCATGCTGTCGGTGATCGACAAGCTGCAGGCCCGCGGCGCCAGCCTGACCGTGCTCGAGCCCGGCTTCTCGACCGAAGGCCCGGCCGGCGAGGTGCTGCGGGCGGTGCTGCAGGCGCTGTCGGCGTCCGAACCCGCCGCCCCCCGCCGCCGCGGCCCGGCCCGCACCGAGGATATCCTGGCCCTGCACGCCCAGGGCATCGGCCCGGTGGAGATCGCCCGCCGACTCGGCGTCTCGCGGATGACCGTGTGGCGCAAGCTGAAGGCGATGGTGAACTAGCCGCCTCTGGACAGGGGCGCCTCAAGGCCCCACTCTCGGCGGTCAAACGATTGTTCGCCGATAGGCCAAATCCATGTTCATGCGCTTTTTCACCGAGCTGCGCGAAGCCAAGGTGCCCGTCACGCTGAAGGAGTACCTGATGCTGATGGAGGCGCTCGACAAGAGCGTCATCGACCGCTCGGTGGACGACTTCTACTACCTCTCCCGCGCCGCGCTGGTGAAGGACGAGAAGAACATCGACAAGTTCGACCAGGTGTTCGGCCACGTCTTCAAGGGGCTGGAGAAGGTGGAGGGAATCGGCACGGCGGACATCCCGGCCGAGTGGCTGAAGCGCATCTCCGACAAGTTCCTGACCGAGGAGGAGAAGGCGCAGATCGAGGCCATGGGCGGCTTCGACAAGCTGATGGAAGAGCTGCAGCGCCGCATCCAGGAGGCCAAGGAAGGCAAGGGCGACGAGGACGGCAAGGGAACGGGCCGGGGGAACAACCCGAACGGAAACTCCCCCTTCGGCGCCGGCGGCTATCACCCCGAGGGCATCCGCATTGGCCAGGACAAGGGCCGCCACGGCAAGGCGATCAAGGTCTGGGACAAGCGCGAATACAAGAACCTCGACGACTCGGTCGAGCTCGGCACGCGGAACATCAAGGTGGCGCTGCGGCGCCTGCGCCGCTGGGTGCGCGACGGCGCGGCCGAAGAGCTCGACATGGACCGCACCATCAAGGGCACGGCCGAGAAGGGCTATCTCGACATCAACATGCGCCCGGAGAAGCGCAACAAGATCAGCGTGCTGCTCTTCCTCGACATCGGCGGCTCGATGGACAGCCACATCAAGGTCTGCGAGGAG
>DASPLZ010000069.1:0-3616 GCA_035627295.1 Phenylobacterium sp.
CCGGCTGGCCGAGCTGGAAGCGGAGGGGATGCCCCGGGCCGCCATCGCCCGGCTGCACGCGCCCATCGGCCTCGACATCGGCGGCAAGGCGCCGTGGGAGGTGGCGGTGGCGGTGATCGCCGAGATCATGGCCGCCCGCTATGCACGAGGCAGCGGCAGCACCTCGACCGCCTCGCCCGCGGCGGCCGCTGGCGCGCCGGCCGGGCGGAGCAACAGCGCATCGGCGGCGGCGAAGACGCGGACCAGCGAAGAGTCCTGATCGCCGAGCGGGGTGGCGGTGCGGCCGGCCGCGTCTTCGCCGAGCACCGCCCGCATCCAGTGCTCGCGCGGGCCGTTGGCGGCTAGCGGCTGGGTGGTGCGGGCCTGCACGAGATTTGGCCCAGGCGCCTCGCCCTGCAGGGCCCGCAGGATGGGCTTCAGGAACAGCTCCGCGCAGGCCATGGCCGAAGCCGGGTTGCCCGGCAGGCCGAGCCAGCGGCGGCCGTCCTGAAAGGTCCCGAAGAAGGTCGGCTTGCCGGGCCGCATGGCCAGGCTCTCGACGGAGAGGGCGAGGCCGAGCCGCCGGCCCGCCTCGCGCACCAGGTCGTGGTCGCCGACCGAGGCCCCGCCGATGGTGACGATCAGGTCGGCGGTGACGCCTTCCAGCTTGGCCAGCAGGGCGTCCATGTCGTCGCCGGCCACCTGCCGTTCGGCCGCCGCACCGACGCTCTCAGCTAAGGCGATCACCGCCGGACCGCCGGAATCGAAGATCTGATAGGGCCCGGGGGCCGATCCGGCCGCGGCCAGCTCCTCGCCGGTGGAGAGCAGCAGCACGCGCGGCCGCCGGGCGACCTGCAGTTCCGCCCGCCCGCTCGCCGCCGCCAGGGCCAGCCGCCAGGGGTCGAGCCGCTGACCGGCCCGTAGCAGGGCCTCGCCGGCCGCGAAGTCGAGGCCGCGGCGGCGGACGTAGGTTCCGGCCTCCGCCCTCGGGACCTCGACGAGGTCGCCGTCCCGCGTGGCGTCCTCCTGGATGACGATGGCGTCAGCCTCCGGCGGGAGCGGCGCGCCGGTGAAGATCCGCACCGCGGAGCCCGCCGGCATGGCGCCGTCGAAGGCGCGGCCCGCGGCGCTCTCACCCGCGATGACGAGCCGCCCCGGCGTCTCGGCCGCCCGCACCGCCCAGCCGTCCATGGCCGAGGCGTCGAACGGCGGCTGGTCGCGCACCGCGCGGACATCCTCGGCGAGGACGCGGTCGGCTGCGTCGGCCAGGGAGACGGTCTCGGCGCCGAGCCGTCCGCAGGCGGCGAGCATCCGCTCGCGCGCCGCATCGACGGTCGCCAGCTTCACGGCGCGCGCCAGTCGCCGGAGGCGCCGCCGGACTTCTCGAGGAGGCGCACGGCCTCGATGACCATGCCCTTCTCGGCGGCCTTGAGCATGTCGTAGAGGGTCAGGCAGGCGACGGAGACGGCGGTCAGGGCTTCCATCTCGACGCCGGTCTGGCCGGACGTCCGGACGTGGGCGGTGACCTCCAGGCCCTCGTCGAAAGGTTCCACGCGGACCTCGACCTTGGTCAGGGCCAGAGGGTGGCAGAGCGGGATCAGCTCGGCGGTCTTCTTGGCGGCCATGACGCCGGCGATCTCGGCGACGGCGCGCACGTCGCCCTTCCTGCCCTCGCCGGAGAGGGCGAGCTTCAGCGTCTCCGGCGACATGCGCACGCGGCCGGTGGCTGCCGCCTCGCGGACGGTCACGGCCTTGTCCGAGACATCGACCATGCGGGCGCGGCCGGTCTCGTCGATGTGGGTGAGGCGGCTCACGTCTCAAGCAGGCGCGGCATGAGCTCGACCATGTTGCAGGGCTTGTGGCGGCTGTCGAGCTGGGCGGAGATCACCTTGTCCCAGCCGTCCCTGACCGCGCCGTTCGAGCCCGGCAGACAGAAGACGAAGACGCCGCCGACGATGCCGGCGGTCGCCCGCGACTGCAGGGTGGAGAGGCCGACGGACTGGTAGCTGACCAGGTGGAAGACCACCGAGAAGCCGTCGATCTTCTTGTCGAACAGCGGCTCGACGGCCTCCGGTGTCACGTCGCGGCCGGTGATGCCGGTGCCGCCGGTGGTGACGATGGCGTCGACATCGCCGCTCGCCACCCAGGCGTTCACCTGGGCGCGGATGGCTTCGACGTCGTCGGGGACGATCTCCTTGGCCGCCAGCACGTGGCCCGCGCCGGTCACCCGCTCGGCCAGGAGGTGGCCGGAGGTGTCGCTCTCCTCGTCGCGGGTGTCGGAGATGGTCAAGACGGCGATCCGCACCGGGGTGACCGGCTGGCTCTCGTCATATTTGCCGCCGGGGACGAGGGCGTTCATGCGTACCTCCAACTTTCCGCTCATCCCCGCGAAAGCGGGGATCCAGGTGTTTTATCGAAGAGCGGCGGCGTTTCCACAGAACCCAAAAAGCCTGGGTCCCCGCTTTCGCGGGGATGAGCGGGAGCGGGGCGCGCAGCCTCCCACCTTGCCAGGTCAGCGCTATCCTGGGCGGTGGGCTCGATCCAGGCCGCCCCGGCCGGGCCGTGCGACTTCTTCCAGAAGGGCGCGCGGCTCTTCAGATAGTCCATCAGGTAGTCGCATCCTTCGAAGGCTGCGCGGCGATGGGCGGCGGCCACGGCGACGAACACCACCGGCTCGCCGACCTCCATGCGGCCGGTGCGGTGGACGATGCGCACGTCCTGCAGGCAAAAACGCGCCGTCGCGTCGGCGGCGAACTCGGCGATCTTTGCGTCGGTGAAGCCGGGATAGGCCTCCAGCTCCAGCGCCTCGGCCTCGCCGCCGTCGGCGCGCACCAGGCCGGTGAAGCTGACGATGGCGCCGGTCTCGGCGCGGGCTGCGCTGAAGGCGGCGAGCTCCGCGGCCGGGTCGAAGGGCTGATCGGACAGCCGGATCATCCGCCGCTCATCGGCGGCAGGAAGGCGAGCTCGCGCACGCCGGAGAGGGCCGCATCGCCGCGCACCAGGGTCTTGTCGAGCGCCACCTGGACGCCGGGGCCGGTCAGCGCCTCGGCCAGGGCTTCGTCGATCTCGGCGATGCGGGCGCGCAGGGCCGAAAGGGTGGCGGGCGCGGGCTCGAACTCGCGGGCGCGCCAGCCGGCGAGATCGGCGAGGCGGCCGAAGAGCAGCACCTGCACCTCAGCCTCCGGTCGTCGACATGCGACGGGCGACCGCCGGGGCGAGGCCGCGGCCGATGTGGAAGTCGTGGCCCTCGGGCTTGGCGTCCACCGCCAGGCGGATGGCGTCGGCGAGATCGGCGTCAGTGGCGCCGCCGCGGATCACGGCGCGCAGGTCGCTGGAGTCCTCGCGCCCGAGGCAGGTGTGCAGGGTGCCGGTGCAGGTCAGCCGCACGCGGTTGCAGGCCTCGCAGAAATTGTGGCTGAGCGGGGTGATGAAGCCGAGCCGCCCGCCGGTCTCGGCGACGCGGACGTAGCGGGCGGGGCCGCCCGTCTTGTAGGGGATGTCGGTCAGCGTGAAGCGGTCCATCAGATCGGCGCGGACGCGGCTCAGGGGCAGGTACTGGTCGGTGCGGTCGGCGTCGATCTCGCCCATGGGCATGGTCTCGATCAGGGTGATGTCGCAGCCCTCGCCGTGCGCCCAG
>DASPLZ010000070.1:0-3824 GCA_035627295.1 Phenylobacterium sp.
GCCCGGCATGGACCACCACTTCACCCTCTACTCCGACCGCCAGGGCTCGCTGACCGGCCAGGGCGGCAAGGTCGACGACCGGCCGATGACCGGCCCTATGCTCGCGTGGATCAAGGCGCTGGGTTAGCCCAGCGCCCGGAACCAGCGCTCCAGCATCTGCGCCTCCTCGGCCAGGCGTGCGGTGCGTTCGGCCGCCTCGGCGTCGACGCCCCACTGCTCCTCCTGCCAGGCCTCGTCGAGGCGGGAGAGCCCGAAGGCCTGCTCGCCGGTCAGCCAGCCCCGCGCCAGCGAGAAGGCCAGCACCGCCGAGCCGAACAGCGAGACCCCGAAGGCGACGCCGGCGAGGCGGAAGTCGTCCAGCGCCAGCGCCTCGGCCTTCAGCCGCGCCAGCGTGGCCTCCGGCTGGGCTTGGTGGACGATGCCCGAGGCGCGCACGAAGGCGCAGGCGAACTCCCGCTCGACGCGCTCCACCGCCGGGCCCCAGGCGGCTTCCTGGCGCTCGACAAGGCCCTGCGGGCCCTCGGCGAAGTAGCAGGTGAGGTCCGAGCCGCCGTAGTCGGCCACCGATTGCGCCGTGGCCTCGCGGGCGGCGGGGATGGAGTCGAGGGCGGTGTTGGCCAGCCGCGTGGCGTGCATCTCGGCCATCAGCACGAACTCGCCCTGCGCCTCCCACTCGGCGGCGATCAGCTGAGCCAGGGCGCGCGTCGGCAGGCGCATGGGCGCGCCGCCGGGCGTACGCACCTCCCGCCCGTCGAGACGCACGGCGAATCCATCCCCGGCCTCGGCGACCTCGACGAGCTTGTAGAACCTCTTCGGCCGCTCGACCGGCTCCTTGTAACGCTGGACCACGAGGCCTCCTTCTCCAAGGCCGCGTCAGATGCGCGCTCGGCAGCCCCGGGGCAAGCCTAGCGGCGGCGTTTGCCGAAGGGCTCCGGGTCGGCCTCGTGCTCGTCGAAGCCGAACTTGGCGAAGCCGGCCTTCATCTCCCTGGAGAGCGGCGCCTCCAGGATCAGCTGGCCGCGGGAAGGATGAGGCAGCGTCAGCCGCCGGGCGTGGAGCTGCAGCGCCAACCCCTCCGAGAGCGCCTTGGAGGCTTCGTCGAAGTACTTGGGATCGCCCAGGATCGGATGGCCGATGGCCTGCATGTGGGCCCGCAGCTGGTGCGTGCGGCCGGTGTGGGGGCGCAGCGCCATCCAGGCCGCCCGCGGGCCGGCGCGCGAGAGGGTGACGAACTCCGTCTCGGCCGGCTCGGCGTCCTCGTCCTTGCGGTCGGCCGGGACCATCTGCTCGCGCTCGTCGCGGCCGCGCTTGGCCAGCGGCAGGTCGACGATCCCCTCCCCCGGCTTGGGGAATCCGGCGACGATAGCCCAGTAGGTCTTCTCGGCCTTCCGCCGGGCAAATGCGCCCGCCAGCTTCGCCGCCGCCCCGGGCGTCTTGCCGAGCACCAGGACGCCGGAGGTGTCGCGGTCCAGCCGGTGGACGAGCCTGGGCCGCTCCAGCCCCTCGCCCCATGCCGAGAGCAGCCGGTCGACATGGTTGCGCGTCTTGGTGCCGCCCTGCACCGCCAGGCCCGACGGCTTGTTCAGCGCCAGCACCTCCTCGTCCTCGTAGAGCACCAGGCTCTTGGCGAAGGCGGCTTCGCGGGGATCGAGGCCCTTGCGCTCTTCCTTCGGCGCGGCGTCCGGCAGCGGCGGCACCCGAACCTGATTGCCCGCCGAGAGCCGCTGGTCGGCCTTGGCCCGGCCGCCGTCGACGCGCACCTGGCCGGAGCGGACCAGCTTCTGGATCTGGCCTTGCGTCAGGTGCGGCCAGCGGCGGCGGAACCAGCGGTCGAGCCGCACGCCATCCTCGCCAGCGGCGACCCACAGGGTCTGGACCTGCCTCATGCGAAGAGCCGCCGGGCCAGCATCACCCCCGCCATCAGGGCGGCGATGGAGAGGCCCACCGAGGCGGTCACATAGGCCGCCGCCTGTCCCCAGTCCCGCTGCTGGATCATCAGCACGGTCTCCAGCGAGAAGGCCGAGAAGGTGGTGAAACCGCCCAGCAGGCCGACGCCGAGCAGCAGGCGCAGGCTCTCCTGCTCGTCCCCGCCGCGATGGGCGAGGAAACCCACAAGCAGCCCCATCAGCGCCCCGCCGATCACATTGGCGGCCAAGGTCCCTACCGGCCAGAAATGCCCGAACGTCCGCACGGCCCAGACGCCGAGCCCATACCGGGCGACCGCCCCCACGCCTCCGCCGACCGCGACCAGCAACACATTCCCCATGGGCGTCTTATGCGTCGCATTCGAAGGGCCAGACAACCATCGCGATGCGCCGGGCCCGTGGTCAGACCGGCCCGCGGCCCATCCGTTCGCCGACCTCGCGCTGGATGGCGCGGGCGTCGTAGACGTCGGCGTCGCGGGGCGCGGGACCTCGGCCCATCACCACCTCGATGGTCTGGGCGAGCTGCGGCCCGCCGCCGAGGCTGAAGCTGGTGCCGACGCCCACTCCGACGCTGGAGCGGCGTCCGAAGCTGGCCGAGCCGCCGCCGATGGAGACCTGCGGCCCACGGTCAGGCGAGCCTTCCATCCAGCGGTCGGCGACGCGGAACCAGTCGTAGCCGTCGGCCAGCGTCAGCTCGGCGGCGCGCAGCAGGGCGTAGTCGGCCACCTGCGCCGGCGGCGCGCCGGCCCCGCCGCGATAGGTCACCCGGTAGCGCCCGGGCTCGATACGGTACTCCGTGAAGCCCGAGGCCGAGGGGCCGAGCGCCGGGGCGTAGACGGTGGGCTGGGTGGCGCAGGCAGCCAGGGCGGCGCTGCAGGCGGCGGCGATAAGGAGCTGTTTCATCTGGCGTTTCCCGCCTTCGTTGGATGCGGCCCGTCCTTAGGGTGGAGAATGTGCGGGCGGCGCGCTTCGTTCCGCCGGCAGGGCCAGGCCCGCACGGGCCGCGACCTCGGCGAAGTCGGCCGGCGGCGGGGCGTAGAGCTCGGCCTTGCCGCCGGCCGGATGCGGAAAGGCCAAAGCCGCCGCGTGCAGCATCAGCCGCGGGACCGCCGCGCCGGCCAGGGTCAGGGCGCCGCCGTAGCGGACATCACCGCAGATGGGCCGGCCGATGGAGGCCAGGTGCACCCGCAGCTGGTGCATCCGGCCGGTTTCCGGCCGCAGTTCCAGCAGGGCCGCGCCGGCGACGCTTGAGAGAGTGCGGTAGCGACTGAGCGCAGCCTCCGCGTCCGGGTGGTCGGGCGGGCAGATGCGCATGAAGGCCTCGCGGCCGCTCTCGTCACGGCGCAGCGGCGCGTCGATCACCCCGGAGGCCGGCTCCGGCGCGCCGGTCACCAGGGCGAGGTAGGTCTTCTTCACCCGCCGGCCCATCATCGCCTTGCCGAGGAAGGCGGCGGCGGGCTTGGTCTTGGCGGTCAGGATGACGCCGGAGGTGTCGCGGTCCAGGCGGTGGATGAGGCGCGGCCGGGGCTTGTCGCGCTTGGCGAAGGCCCACAGCAGCTCATCGAGGGTATGCACCTGCCCTCGCCCGCCCTGGCTGGACAGCCCGGGCGGCTTGGCCAACGCCAGGATGTGGGCGTCCTCGAAGATCACCATGCCGCGGACGGCGGCGATCTCCTCGGCGCTGAGCTTGGGCGGGGCCTTGTCCTTCACCCCGCCGGCTTAGCGGAGCACGCCCCGCTTCGCCATGGCGCGGGAATAGAAGATCAGCGCCAGGATGATGACTGCGATGACGCCGTTCATGATCAGCGGGATCTGGCCGACGATCTTGCCGCCGTCGCTCAGGACGTAGGTATAGACCACGTTGACGACGAACCCGATCGCCGACAGCACGAAGGCGTG
>DASPLZ010000071.1:0-3789 GCA_035627295.1 Phenylobacterium sp.
GAGCCAGAAGCCCGACATGCCGGCCGAATACCGCCGCATCCTGGCCGGCCAGGTGCCGGGGTCGGACTTCTACATCGCCGGCGGGATCACCGAGCTGAACTACAACATCCGCTCGTCCGGCATCGACGTGGCCGGCGGCGACCCGACCCCGACCGACTTCAAGGGCCGGCTCGGCGGGCGCTCGTTCGTGATGAACGTCGGCCTGGACCTTCGGATGATCAACACCCGCACCCTCGAGGTGGTGGACGTGATCTCCTACCAGAAGCAGGTGGTCGGCCGCGAAGTCTCGCTCGGCGTCTTCGACTTCTGGAACGGCAACCTCTTCGACATCTCCGCCGGCACCGGCGCGCTCGAGCCGCTGCAGCTGGCCGTCCGGGGCCTGGTGGAGCGGGCCGTCGTCGAGATGACCGCCAACCTCTACGGCATGCCCGGCCCCGAGGCCTGCATGACCTACGACCCCCTCAACGCGTCGACCGTCGGCCTGACCGGCGCCTACATCCCGGCGTACAACAATCTGGACCAGAACAATGCCCAGACCCGCGAAGATCCTTCTCGTTGGCACAGCGGCCGCGATGGCGCTGTGCGTCGGGGCCGCTTCTAGCCAGAACCTGGCCGTCAACGACCAGGAGCAGGCCGGCGACGTCACCGCCGACCAGAACCTCTCGGTCGCCGACGTGACCGACGAGACGGTGGCCGTCACCACGGCCACCGCCAACTCCTACGACGCCTATGTCGAGGACGGCGATCTCGATATCGAAAGCCGTCAGTCGGTCTCCGGCATGACGGGCGCGATGTCCTACATGGAGGTCACCGGCTCGTCCGGCGCCCAGACCGTCACCAACACCGCGGCCACCGGCAACGCGGCGGACGGCGGCCTCTACGCGGGCATCCTGAACGCCCGCGTGCGCCAGCAGACCACCGGCCCCAGCATCGCGGCGACCAGCTACATAGACGCCGGCGAGGCCGAGACCGGCTACCTCTCGTCCAACACCCAGGCCATCGCCAACAGCCAGGGCTTCGGCATGGAGCACGGCGCGGGCACGATGGAGGTGGAGCAGTCCAACTCGTCCACCGTCAGCGCCTACGGCGGCGCCGACTACAACTACGTCGAGGACGAAGCGGTGGTCACCGCCTCGGCCGCGGCCAACAACGTGACCTCCAACGCCATCGGCGATTCGACCCAGACCATCGCGGTCACCCAGGAGAACACCGGCCCGGTCACCGAGGCACGCACCCAGACCTATTACGACAATATCTACGCGGCGACCTCGCAGGCCACCGCCAGCGGCAACAACGTCTCCATCGAGAACGAGACCGGCCCGCTGTCCGCCGCCGCCAACCAGACCAACGACTCGCAGATCATCGCCTCAGCCGAGAGCGGCGCCTACGACTTCGGCGCCTCGACCACCATCGCCTACGGCGTCGCCAACAGCATGGTCGCCGGCAACTACGGCGAAGGCATCACCATCGACTCGACCCAGTTCAACGGCGAGGACGGCGCGGTGGACACCTACGCCAGCTTCGAGGGCGGCTACGGCTACGACGCCTCGGTCTCGGCCAATTCGATCGGCAACGCCTCCACGGCCTTCGCCTGCTCGGACTGCCAGTCGACCATGGACATCGCCAACCGCCAGGAAAACCAGGCGGACATCCGCGCCGCGACCCAGATGTCCATCGGCGGCTCCGGCCGCTCGATCAGCGGCACGGCGACGGCGGTGGGGAATACGGCCAGCTACTACGTGACCCGGCCGTCGGGCAGCTAAGTCCCCCTTCTCCCTGGAAGGGGAAGGGAGCAACCTTACGAAGAAGCAATCCGCCGCCCCATCCGGCGGCAAGATTCCGCCTTGCACCGGCCGCCTTTGCGCGATTTGTCTGCCGCAGACGCCGTTCAAGGACATTCATGCTCCGCCGCAACCGGGCGCTCGCCGCCCTGATCGCTCTCGCGCTCGCCCTGCCCGCCTCGGCCGCGCCCCGCATGCCGGGCTTCGCCAGGGCGGCCTCCACCGCCCCGGCCAGGCTCGCGCCCGGCGAATGGCCCCAGGCGAAGTCGGACGTCGCGCCTGACCCGCAGGTGCGCTTCGGCGCCCTGCCGAACGGCATGCGTTATGCGATCATGAAGAACGCCACGCCGCCGCAGCAGGCCTCGCTGCGCCTGCGCTTCGACGCCGGCTCCCTGATGGAAACGGACGCCCAGCAGGGCCTCGCCCACTTCCTGGAGCACATGGCCTTCAACGGCTCGAAGAACGTGCCCGAAGGCGAGATGATCAAGACGCTGGAGCGCCTCGGCCTCTCCTTCGGCGCCGACACCAACGCCTCCACCGACTTCCAGCAGACGATCTACAAGCTCGACCTGCCGCACACCAACGACGAGACCGTCGACGCCTCCCTGATGCTGCTGCGCGAGGCGGCGGGGAACCTCACCCTCGACCCCGGCGCCATCGACCGCGAGCGCGGCGTGGTGCTGGCCGAGGAGCGCGCCCGCGACACCCCGCCTTATCGCTCGCTGAAGGACCGCTTCGCCTTCGTGATGAAGGGCCAACTGCCGCCCAAGCGCATGCCGATCGGCCAGGTCGAGGTGCTGCGGACCGCCAAGGCCGACGAATTCCGCAAATTCTACAGCGCCTACTATCGCCCCGAGCGCGCCGTGCTGGTGGCCGTCGGCGACTTCGACGTCGCGGCCATGGAGGCCAAGATCAAGGCCCGCTTCTCCGACTGGAAGGCCGAGGGCCCCGCCGGCCCCGAGCCCGACCTCGGCGCCCTTGCGCCCCGCAAGCAGGAAAGCCGCATCTTCGTCGACCCCGGCATGCAGAACGCCGTCCAGATCATCTGGACCGGCCCCGCCGACCTCGCCGCCGACACCACCGCCAAGCGCAAGCGCGACCTTGCCGAGCTTCTCGGCTTTGCGGTGCTGAACCGCCGCCTCGCCCGCCTGGTGCGTAGCGAAACCCCGCCCTTCATCGCCGCCGGCGCCTTCCGCGCCAACCAGCAGGACGCGCTGGAGGCCACGACCCTCTACGTCACCAACGACCGCGGCCGCTGGAAGGAGGCGCTGGAGGCGGCCCTCCTTGAGCAGCGCCGCGCCGCTAGGTTCGGCGTTCGCCAGGACGAGCTCGACCGCGAGATCAGCGAGTTCCGCGCCGCCCTCACCGCCGCCGCCGCGGGCGCCGCCACGCGTCGGACCCCTTCGCTCGCCAACGCCATGATCGACACCGTCGAGGACGCCGAGGTGATCACCTCCCCGGCCCAGGACCTCGAACTCTTCGAGGCGGCGGTGAAGGACCTGAAGGCCGAGACCGTCTCCAAGGCTCTGAAGGACGCCTTCGAAGGCCACGGCCCACTGATCTTCCTCACCGCCCAGCAGGAGATCGCCGGCGGCGAGGCCGCGGTCACCGCCGCCTACGAGGCCGCCCAGAAGGCCGAGGTCACCGCCCCGGCTGCGGCCGGCGCCACCGACTGGCCCTACGCCAGCTTCGGGACGCCCTCCAAGGTGGTCGAGGAGAAAGACGTCGCCGACCTCGACACGACCTTCGTGCGGTTCGCCAACGGCGTGCGCCTGACGGTGAAGCCGACCAAGTTCCGCGACGACCAGATCCTGGTGAACGTCCGCGTCGGCCGCGGCCTGCTGGACCTGCCGCCGAACCGCCAGAGCCTCAGCTGGGCGGGCGGCGCAATCACCGAGGGCGGACTGAAGCAGATCTCCGCCGACGACCTGGAGCAGGTGCTGGCCGGCAAGGTCTACGGCGCCAACTTCGGCGTCGACGACGAGGCCTTCGTCTTCGCCGGCGCCAC
>DASPLZ010000072.1:0-3458 GCA_035627295.1 Phenylobacterium sp.
CTCCCGAAGTCCGGCCAGGGCCTCGCGGGCGAGGTCCATGCGCTCGGCGGCGGCGACCACGACGACGTCGGCCGCGCCGCCGGCGATCAGGCTCTCCACCGACCAGCGGGCCACCGCGCGGCCGCCCAGGGTCCTCCAGGCCTTGGGCAGGCCTTCGCCCGCGCGCAGCCCGGCGCCGGCGGCGACAACGATGGCGGTGAAGCTCATGCGCGCTGTCTAGTCGTCGCACCGTTGGTGTCCAGCCTTTACAGCGGCGAGGATTTGCCTAAAAAGGCGGCGATGAAGTTGCATAACAAATGAGCAGTTGTGTGCGTATCGGCTCCGTGGAGGTCGACGGGCGAGCCTGGATCGCGCCGATGACCGGCGTCTCCGACCTGCCGTTCCGGCGAGCCGCTTCGCGCCTCGGGGCGGCCTATGTCGCCACCGAGATGGTGGCGAGCGCGGAGTTCGCCCGCGGGCGGCCCGACGTGGTGCGCCGCGCCGCGGTGGGGGAGGGCCTGCCGCTGATGGTCGTCCAGCTCGTCGGTCGAGACCCCGCGGAGATGGCCGCCGGCGCGCGCCTGGCCGCGGCCGCCGGGGCGCAGGTGATCGACCTCAACTTCGGCTGTCCCGCCAAGGAGGTGACCGGGGCCCAGTGCGGTTCGGCGCTGATGCGCGAACCGGAACTGGCCGAAACCATAGTGGCCAGCGTGGTCGACGCGGTGGAAGTCCCCGTGACGGTGAAGATGCGCACGGGCTGGGACGAGACCTCGCGCAATGCGCCCGAACTCGCCGCCCGCTTCGTCGCTCGCGGCGCCCAGGCCATCACCGTGCATGGCCGCACGCGTTCGCAGTTCTACAAGGGCCAGGCCGACTGGGCCTTCGTGCGCGAGGTGAAGGCGGCCGTCGCGGTCCCGGTGATCGTCAACGGCGACATCGTCGACGCCGCCTCGGCGGGGACGGCGCTGGCCCGGTCAGGCGCCGACGGGGTGATGGTGGGGCGGGGAGTCTACGGCCGCCCCTGGATCGCCGTCGAACTGGACGCCGGCCTGCGCGGCGACCCCTATGCGGCGCCGACGGGCGAGGCGCGGCTGTCGCTGGTGCTGGACCACTTCCGCGACAGCCTGCGTTTCTACGGCGACCGGCTCGGGCTTAGGATCTTCCGCAAGCACCTGGCGGCCTACATCGAGCAGGGCCCAGCGCCCCAAACCGGCGAAGAGCGCCGCGAAGCCCGCGGCCGGATCTGCCGCCTGGAGTCGCGGGCCGAGGTGGAGGCCGCCCTGACGGCCTTGTGGCGAGCCGGCGAAAGGCTGGCCGCGTGAGCCCTACCGGCATGCGTTCCGCGGTCGCTGAAGGCTCGCTGGAGTTCCTGAAGGCGGCCGCGTTCGACCTCAGCCCGGAGCCGGCGCTGGTGATCGACCCGGAGGGCGCGCTGGTGGCGGTGAACGAGGCCGCCGAGGCGCTGTTCGGCCAGGGCCTGGGGCTGCTCGCCCGGGGCCGCTTCCGCGCCGGCCTGCCGCCGGATTCGGCGCTGCTGCATCTTCTGAACCGCGCGGTGAGCGAGGGAACGCGGGTGCGCGAACACGGGCTCGAGGTCAGCCTCTTCGGCCTGCCGCCGTTCGAGGCGGACGGCGCGGCGGCGCCGCTGGGCGATGGCGCGGTGTTGCTCACCCTGCATGTGCGCGGCGGCGCGCTGGGCGGCGAGCGGGGGGCGGAGGCCGCCGGCCTGCAGTCGATCGTCGGCCTCGGCCGGATGCTGGCGCACGAGATCAAGAACCCCCTGGCCGGCATCCGCGGGGCCGCCCAGCTGCTGAAGAGCGGCGCCAAGCCGGAGGATGCGCCGCTGGCGCAGCTGATCGTCGACGAGACCGACCGGGTGCGCCGGCTGGTCGACCGCATGGAAGCGTTTTCGGACGACGCGCCGCCGAACCTGTCGCCGGTCAACATCCACGAGGTGCTGGATCGCGTCCGGGCGCTCGCCGCCAGCGGCGTCGGCGATGGCCTGATCCTGCGCGAGAGCTACGACCCCTCCCTGCCGCCCACCTGGGGCGATGAGGACCAGCTGATCCAGATCTTCCTCAACCTGGTGAAGAACGCCGCCGAAGCCGCCCACGCGCGCGGCGACGGGCGCGGCGAGATCGTCATCTCCACCGCCTACCGGCACGGCGTGCGGGTGCGCGGCGGCAAGGGCGGAGCGCACGGCGCGCCGCTGGAGGTGAAGGTGCAGGACAACGGGCCGGGCGTGCCGGCGCAGCTGCGCGAGCACCTCTTCCAGCCGTTCGTGACCAGCAAGGCCATGGGGGCGGGGCTGGGGCTGGCGCTGGTGGCCAAGCTGGTGACCGCCCACGGCGGACTGATCGACTTCGAATCCGAGCCGGGCCGCACCGTCTTCCGCGCCCTCCTGCCCATCGCGCCGCCGGATACCGCCAGGACCTCCGCATGAACGCCGCCGCCAAGAAAATCCTCATCGCCGACGACGACTCGTCCATCCGGCTGGTGCTCAGCCAGGCCTTCACCCGCCTGGGCTACCAGGTGCGGGCGACCGGCAATGTCACCACCCTCATGAAATGGGTCACGGACGGGGAGGGCGATCTCGTCGTCACCGACGTGGTGATGCCGGACGAGAACATCTTCAACGTCCTGCCCCGCATCCGGAAGGAGCGGCCGAAGCTGCCGGTCATCGTGATGAGCGCGCAGAACACCCTGCTGACAGCGGTCAATGCGGCCGAGATCGGCGCCTTCGACTACGTCCCCAAGCCCTTCGACCTCGACGACATGACCTCCACCGCCCGCCGCGCCCTTTCGCGGCCGGCGGATGCGGAAGCGACCCGCGCCCAGGCCAGGGCCGCCCGCGACGAGCGCCTGCCGCTGATCGGCCGATCGCAACCGATGCAGGAGGTCTATCGCACGGTCGCGCGGCTCGTCGGCGCGGACCTGACGGTGCTGATTCTCGGCGAGTCCGGGGTCGGCAAGGAACTGGTCGCCCGGGCGCTGCACGACATGGGGCGCCGCCGCGACGGCAAGTTCGTGGTCATCAACCTTGCGGCCGTGCCCCGCGAGCGGGTGGAGACGGAACTCTTCGGCAAGGGCGACGGGGATGTCGGCAAGCTGGTGGAGGCCGACGGCGGCACCCTCTTCCTCGACGAGATCGGCGACATGCCGCTGGACGCCCAGACCCGCCTCCTGCGAGTGATCGACGGCACCGAGCCGGCGCTGAATCCCAAGACCGGCCGGCGTCCGAACGTGCGCATCCTGGCCGCCACCAACCGCGACCTTCGGTCGCTCATCCAGCAGGGCCTGTTCCGCGAGGATCTCTATTTCCGCCTGAATGTCGCGCCGATCCGGCTGCCGCCGCTGCGCGAGCGGACCGAGGACATCCCCGATCTGGCCCGCAGCTTCCTGCTCCGCGCCCACCGCGAGGGCCTGCCGGCCAAGACCATCGACCAGGGCGCGCTCGACCGCCTGAAGCTGCACGCCTG
>DASPLZ010000073.1:0-4169 GCA_035627295.1 Phenylobacterium sp.
GACGCCGAGCGCCGCGGTCTGCCGCGTGATGCTCATGCCGAGCACGATCACGATCATCGGCGTGGCGAGCGCCAGCGACAGCAGCGGCCGGTGCTGGCGCCGGCACAGGCGGATCAGGCCGCTGACGAAGATCGCCGCCGAAACCGTGTTGACCGCGTAGAGGTCGAGCCCGACGCGGGCGCAGAGCCAGTTCAAGAGGCTGTAGGCCGGGTCCTGATAGGCCAGGGTCTCCGGCAGGCTCATGCGCCGGACGTCGAAGAAGATGCGCTCGTAGGCTTCCCAGTCGGGGCCGACATGGTCCCGCAGGCCGATGAGCACGACGAGCGCCAGCCACAGCACCGCCCAGGCCGCGTTGCGCACGCCCTTGGCGCCGCGGGGCAGAACCGGTTCGGCGAGGGCCAGCACCGCCATCACGAGGAACATCGTCCAGTAGGTCGTCACCGGCGGGCTCCCAGGATAGGCGCAAGCGCCGGGAGGGGCGCGCGGGAGGCCAGCTTCCGGCGCGCCGCGGACCACAGCAAGGCGCTGGAGAGCCCGACGGCCAGGCTGGAGGCGGCGGCCGCGCCCGCAAGGCCGAAGAGGGGCGCCAGCGCCACCGTCAGAAGGATGTTCGCGCCTGCGCCCCAGGCCAGGTTCCGCATGGAATCCCGCTCGGCGCCGATCATGGTCATCAGCACGTCCGTGCAGCCGTAGGCGGCGTAGAGCAGCCGGCCCAGGGCGACCAGAACGAGGGCGAGGGCCCCCCGCGCGAAGCCCTCGCCGAAGGCCAGGCGAAGGATGTCCTCGCTCCAGACGGCGATGACCGCCACCAGCGGGAGGGTCAGGGCCAGGCAGGCGAGGGCGCATCGGCCCGACAGCCGCCTCAGGGCCGCCAGGTCGCCGGCGGCGTAGAGGCGCGCGAAGGCGGGGGCGGCCACCAGTCCGACGGCGTAGGTGCCCGCGTTGATCGCCGTGCCGCCCTGCATGACCACGCGCAGGACGCCCGCGTCGCTGGCGTGGCCGATCCATCCCAGCAGCAGCACGCCGACGTGCAGGTTGATCAGCTGCAGGCCGCCGAGCGCCGAGAGCGGCCCGATCGACCGCAGCCAGGCGCCGGAGCCGGCAAGGCGCGGCGCCGCCGTCCGGCTGGCGGCCGGCCGCAGCCGAAGAACGAAGGCGCCCGCGAACAACAGGCCGATCGCCGCCGCCGCCAGGTGCAGGCCCATCGCGAAGGCCGGGCTGAAGCCCGATGCGGACAAGCCTGCGGCCGCCGCGAGAAGCACCACCGTGGCCAGGGGGCGGACGACGGCGTCCTGCATCTGGCCGAGGGCCGGGTGGGAAAAGCCCTGCAGGACCGACCCGAGGACGTTGGCGATGATCACCACCGGGATCAGCAGGCTGGCGAAGACCATCAGCTGGGTCGAGACGCCGAGGGCGGGCAGCCGGTCGCCCGCCGCGAAGACGATCGCCAGCAGCAGGCCCGACAGCACCAGGCCGACCGCGCCGCCGGTCGCCGTCGACCAGGCCATGACGCCGTTCAGGGCCGGCCAGTCGGCGGCCTGGCGCGCCTTGGCGGTTTCGCGCAGGGCCAGCACCGGGAACCCGAGTTGCGCCGGGGCGGCCAGGATGGTCACGATCGAAAAGGCGACCGCGTACTGTCCGTAGCCCGAGGGCTCCAGAATCCGGGCCAGCACGGCGGTCTGCAGCAGGGCCAGGGCGATGGCTCCGAAGCGGACGGCCATGGTGGCGCTTCCGCGCCGCGCCAGGACGCCGATCTCGCCGCGCAGGGTGGCCAGGGCGCCGCTCACTTGGCGACTTCCACCCAGTATCCGGTGGGACAATCGTCGGAGCCCGATCGCGCCAGGTTGGCCAGGGCGTGATTGACCAGGCGAAGCGGCGCGAGCCAGCGCGCGCCCGTGGTGATCAGGTCCGAGATGACATGCAGGCGTCCGCCCATCGAGGAAACCCTGACGTCGGAGAACCCGCCGAAGAGCTGCGCAAGACCGCTGCGCGTCAACCGGGTGTAGTCGTTCGGGTCTCCATGGACGTGGAACATGAACGGGATGGATACGATCCCGAGGCTGCCCTTGCGCATCACCCGCAGCATCTCGGCCGACGCCGCCTGGGGGCTGTGCAGGTGCTCGAACACCTCGAGCGCGACCACCGCATCGAAGCTCTCGTCGGCGAACGGCAGCTGGTGGGCGTCCGCCAGGCAGGCGGGCGCGCCCACCTCGGCGTCGATGTCGGTCGAGACCACCCAGTCGGCGGCGTCCAGGAAGTCGCGATAGGGATCGTGGCCTGCGCCGATCACCAACACCCGTCCCCCGACCTGCGGCAGCCGCCGCCTGATCCGGGCTTCCAGCAGCAGCCGCCGGGCGGTGGGCAGCAGTTTCTGGCGGACGGAGGCTGGATTGCTGGCCATTCGGCTCCTCGATGCGGGCGAGCGCTAGGCGGAGATCCCGGCGGCGCTGATCAAGCGGCCTCGCCGGCGATCAGGGCGGCGGTCGCCCGCGCCACGGCGCCCAGTTCGAAGCGCTCCTGGCAGAGCGCCCGACCAGCTTCGCCCATGGCCCGCGCGCGCGGCAGGTCGCGGGCCAGGGTCAGCAGCGCCTCGCCCAGGGCCTTGCCGTCGCGTGGCGGCACCATGAGCCCGTTCACGCCGTCGACCACCGTTTCGCGGCATCCGACCCAGTCGGTGGTGACGATGGCGCGGCTCATGGCCATGGCCTCCAGGTTCACCCGTGGGCAACCCTCACGATAGAAGGATGGCAGCACGAAGACATGGCAGTCGGCGAACAGGCCGCGGGGGTCGGAAACGTGTCCGGGCGCCTCGATCAGCCCCTCGCGGACCCAGGCGTCGAGCTGCGCCTGCGGCACCGCCGCCGGATTGGGGTCCGTGCCCCCGGCCAGCACGAAGCGCGCGTCCGGGAACTCGCGCTTCACGATGCGGGCGGCCTCCACATATTCGAAGACGCCCTTGTCCTTCAGCAGGCGGGCCAGCATGAGGAACCGCGGCGGGCCGGGCGGCCACGGGGCGGGCGTGAAGCGTGTCATGTCGACGCCCGAGCCGTCCACCAGGCCGGTGGGAACCGTGATGGGCAGGGCGCCCGCGCCATGCATGGTCCGCCGGTCGTCGGGGTTCTGGAAGATCACCATCTGCGCGCCGGAAAGGGCGGTGCGGTAGCCCATCGCGGCGACCGCCCCGACAAGGCGGCGCTTCAGCCCTGACGCCTCCGCGAAGGCGTAGCCCAGCCCCGGGATCATGGCCGTGCGTCGCGGCACGCCGGCCAGCCGGCCCAGGATCAGGCCATAGATCACCGGCTTGATGGTGTGGGCGAAGAGCACGTCGGGCCGGACCTGCGCCAGCATCCGCCGCAACGCCATCAGCGGCTGAAGGTCCGCCAGGGGATTGAGCGAGGCCTTGTGGATCCGCCACTCGCGAAATTCCACGCCGAGGGCGTCGAACGCGGCCGGGTCGAAGCCGTTGCGCAGGGCCGCCATCGCGACCACCCGGTGACCGCGGGTCCTGAACAGGCTCATCAGCGGCGCGCGGAAGTCATGCAGATAGCCTGCATCGGCCCCCAGAAACAGGATCGTCCGTCCGCCCCTGGTCTGGTCGATGCTCAAGGTCATTCGCATCCCCGCTCGGCATCGATGGGCGAAAGCCGCCGCTTTCACGACCCTCTTTGGGTCGCTTCCATCTGTCAATAATCCGTTAACGTGTCGAGTTAACAAGCGTAGCTGTTCAGTATAATCGGACGAGATTGTGACAACACCTTAGCGAGGTCTGCAGAATATTTGAGCAGATTGGGAAAAATAAGCTTGGCCATATCTTTTATGTATCCTTTGGGTTGCTGGCGAATTCTGGCCGTGCCATGAAAACGGGGCTGAGGGGGAGATTGATGTGTCAACTCAGGCTTGCCGTGATCTCTCATGTCCCCAAACATCACGATCCTTGCGCTCGGCCTCGCGGCCGCCTTCGGCTTGACTTGGGTAGCGGTTTCCTCGCTCGCCCCGCTTGCTCGCTCCCTGGGTCTCGTTGATCGGCCCGGCGGCCGGAAAACCCACGAGCAGGCCACGCCGCTGATCGGCGGCTTCGCCATCGCCATAGGGGTGGGAGCGCCCGTACTGCTCTCCTTCCAGGCGTCCCCGGAAATCATCGGACTGTGCGTCGCCTCGCTGATCATCAT
>DASPLZ010000074.1:0-12061 GCA_035627295.1 Phenylobacterium sp.
CCCCGGCATGCCCGGGGCCTTTTGCATTTTGCCGCCGAGTCTGGCGGAGTGGCGCCATGCAGCGCCGCCTCTTCCTCCTCGCCGCCACCGCCCTGCTCGCCGGCTGCGCCACCACACCCCCGCCGGTGGTCGCGCCGGCCAGCGCCTACGAGGAGCTGGAGCCGCTGTTCGCCGTCAGCTCGGCCTATGAGGCGATCAGCATCCGGGTGTCGTCCAACGGCTGCACGACCAAGGGGGATTTCACCTTCTACGTGGAACGCCGCGGCGGCGGCGCGGCCGTAGCCTTCGCCCGGACGAAGCCGGACAACTGCCAGTCCTTCGCCCGCGGCTATGCCGAGATCGTCTTCCCGTTCGCCGAACTGGGCGTGGAGCCGCAGACGCCGCTTTTCGTGCTGAACCCGTTCGAACGCTGGTACGGCCCCGGCTCGGTAGCGGAGGCCAGAGCGCGTTAGGCGCAAGTGGAAGCTGGTTCCGCCGGCTAACGCACTCTCTTCAGCTCTTGAGGCGAGCTCCGCTAGGCGGCCAGCACACCCTTCTCGTTCAGCAGCGGCCGCAGCTCGCCAGTCTGGAACATCTCGCGCACGATGTCGGCGCCGCCGATGAACTCGCCCTTCACATAGAGCTGCGGGATGGTCGGCCAGTCGGTGTAGTCCTTGATGCCCTGCCGCAGCTCGTCGTCCTGCAGCACGTCGACGCCGACGAAGTCGACGCCCAGGTGGTCAAGGATCTGGACGCAAACCGCCGAAAAGCCGCAGCGCGGCTGCTCGGGCACGCCTTTCATGAACAGCACCACGGGATTGCCCTTCACCGTCTGGTCGATGAAGTCATGGGCGGAGATTTCGGTCGCGGCGTCAGTCACTTCGGTCAGCCTTCATGCGGGGAACGGCCCTGGCTCCCAGACCTAGGGAGGCCCCCGCCCAGGGTCAAGCGCTGCGGGCGACCGTATCTTTGGCGCCGAAACGCGCCATCTCGATCTGGGCGGCGACGCCGGTGGGCAGATCGCGGTCGGTGATCGCCGCATAGCGCTCGATCAAGCCCACGTCGGTGGTGTCGATCTGGATGGTCGCAAAGGCCGGCTCGGTGAGCACATAGCCGATGCACAGCTCCTCGGCGCTCCAGCCGGGAGTGCGATGCAGGAACGCATAGGTGCCCGCGCCCGACAGCGCATGGACCGGCGGGCGGCCGAGGAGGTTCAGCTTGGGCTTCTGAGGCCGCGGCGGCGTGCAGAGCGCGGCAGGCGTCGCGTCGCAGCAGATCAGCGCCATGTCGGCCTCCACCGCGCTTTTCACCCGCCGGCGCATGGCCCAGCCGGAAGTCATGTCGAACGGCGCGGCCATCACCTCGAAGAGCTGGCTGCCGATGCAGGCGTCGATGGCCTCGCTGGCCCCCACCACCCCGATCAGCCGGGCGAGGCCGACGGCCCGCAGATCGCCCAGCAGGCGGATGGCGTCGGGCGTCAGGGCGGTGAACGCCGGCTCCTCCAGGAGCAGGAAATCGATGTAGTCCAGCCCCGACCAGCTCAGCTGCTCGCGGATGGTGGACGACAGGTACTCGGCGCTCACCGGCTGGCCTTCCGGCCCGGCCAGCCGCAGGCCCAGCACCAGCAGATGGCGCTCCACCTGGGTCCAGGCGACGCCCGCGCCTTCGGCCGCCTCGCGCGAGCCGCCAACCAGGGTGAAGGTGTTGATCCCGTTTTCCAGCCCGGCCAGCGTCAGGCGCTGGATGTCCGCGCCCGGCCGCGCCTGCAGGAGAAGGCCGATGGCCGATGCGGCGACGCCGGAAATGCCGAACGGGCGGTAGCGCATCCGCTATGCGCCCGGCGGCGCGGCGGTTTCCAGCGCAAGCGCGTGGAGTTCGCCGCCCATGCGGCCCTTCAGGGCGGCGTAGACCATCTGGTGCTGCCTGACCCGCGGCAGGCCCTTGAACGCCGGGGAGACGATGCGCGCGCGATAATGGTCGCCGTCGCCGGCCAGATCCTCGACGAGGATCTCGGCGTCGGGAAAGGCCTCGCGCAGGTACGCCTCCAACTGGGCGAGGGGCATGGGCATCGGGTCGCTCCGCTAAGGAAGTGATGCGGCGGTTCGGTTAACAGACCGCTGATACGCCCCGCAATCAGCCGGCCAGGACCGCTTTTACCGCCGCCACGCCATCGGCCGCCTTCGCGGCGTCCGGCGCGCCGCCCTGGGCGAAGTCCGGCTTGCCGCCGGCGCCCTGACCGCCCATGGCCGTCACCGCCGCGCGGGCGAGGTCGACCGCGCTGAACCGGCCCAACGCGCCGCCGGTGACCGCGACGGTCGCCGCCGCCTTGCCGTCCGCCGTGCCGACCAGAGCGATGACGCCGTCCGGGACCTGCTTCTTGAAGGTCTCGGCGATGGGCCGCAGGTCCTTGCCGCCGACGCCGTCCAGCACCCGGCCGAGGAACTTCACCCCGCCGACGTCCTCCGCCTCGGCCGCGGAGCCGCCCCCACCGCCGGTGGCCAGCTGGCGCTTGGCGTCGGCCAGCTCGCGTTCCAGCTTGCGGCGCTGGGCCTCCAGCGCCTCGACGCGGGCGGCGACCTCGCCGACCGGGACCTTGAACTGCTCGGCGAGGCCCTTGGCCACGGCCGCCTGCTCCAGCAGGTAGCGCCGGGCCGCCTCGCCGGTCAGCGCCTCGATGCGGCGCACGCCGGCGGCCACGCCGCCCTCGGAGACGATCTTGAAGAGCGCGATGTCGCCCGTGCGCGCCACGTGGGTGCCGCCGCAGAGCTCCACCGAATAGGCCCCCTCCCCGCCGGCCAGAGCCCGGCCGAGGGTGAGCACGCGCACGCTCTCGCCGTACTTCTCGCCGAACAGGGCCATGGCGCCCTCGGCGATCGCCGCCTCGGGGGACATGTCCTTGGTCTCGGCCGCCACGTTCTGGCGGATGACGGCGTTCACCTCGGCCTCGATGCGGTCGATCTCCTCGGACGTCACCGGGCCGCCGTGGCTGAAGTCGAAGCGGATGCGCTCGCCGTCGACCATCTGGCCCTTCTGGCTGACGTGCGGACCCAGCACGTTGCGCAGCGCCGAGTGCAGCAGGTGCGTGGCCGAATGGTTGGCGCGCGTCGAGGTGCGCCGCCCGCCGTCGACCGTCAGGGTGGCCTTGTCGCCAGCCTTCAGCTCGCCCTCCAGCACCTCCAGCACGTGGACGTGCAGGTCGCCGGCCTGCTTCTGGGTGTCGAGCACCCGGCCGCGGCCGCCGGCCCATTCGATCTCGCCGGTGTCGCCCGCCTGGCCGCCGCTCTCGGCGTAGAAGGGCGTGCGGCCGAAGAGCGCCTGCACGGTCTGGCCGGCCGAGGCGGAGGGGACCTCCGCGCCGTCCAGCACCAGGGCCTGGACCTCGCTGTTCGCCTGGGTGGTCTCGTAGCCGACGAAGGCGGTGGCGCCGAAGCGGTCGCGCAGGCCGAACCATTCGGCCGCCGCGGTCGCCTGGCCCGAGCCCGTCCAGGCCTCCCGCGCCATCTCGCGCTGGCGGTTCATGGCGGTCTCGAAGCCCTCGAGGTCGACGGAGATGCCGCGCGCGCGCACCGCGTCCTGAGTCAGGTCGAGCGGGAAGCCGTAGGTGTCGTAGAGCTTGAACGCCGTCTCGCCGGGGAGCGTGGCGCCTTCGCCCAGCCCCTCGGTGGCCTCTTCCAGCAGCTGCATGCCGCGGCCCAGGGTGCGGCGGAAGCGCTCTTCCTCCTGGCGCAGGGTCTCGGCGATCACCGGCTCGGCGCGGCGCAGTTCCGGATAGGCCTCGCCCATAGTCTCGACCAGCGTGGGGACCAGCCGGTGCATCAGCGGTTCGGCCGCGCCCAGGATGTGCGCGTGGCGCATCGCCCGGCGCATGATCCGGCGCAGCACATAGCCGCGCCCCTCGTTCGAGGGGCCGACGCCATCGGCGATCAGGAAGCTGGTGGAGCGCAGGTGGTCGGCGATCACCTGGTGGGAGAATTTGGCCTCGCCCACCGCCTTGGTGGAGGTCGCCTCCTCGCTGGCCGCGATCAGGGTGCGGAAGAGGTCGGTGTCGTAGTTGGAGGTGACGCCCTGCATCACCGTGGTGACGCGCTCCAGGCCCATGCCGGTGTCGATCTGCGGCTTGGGCAGGTCGATCCGCCGGCCGTCGGCGAACTGCTCCCACTGCATGAAGACGTCGTTCCAGATCTCCACGAACCGGTCGCCGTCCTCGTCCGGGCTGCCGGGCGGGCCGCCGGGGACGTGCTCGCCGTGGTCGTAGAAGATCTCGCTGTTGGTGCCGCACGGGCCGGTGTCGCCCATCGCCCAGAAGTTCTCCTCCAGGCGGACGATGCGGTCGTCGGAAAGCCCGGTGACCTTCCTCCACATCTCGGCCGCGTCCTCGTCCTTGGGATGCACCGAGATGAGCAGGCGCGCCGGATCGAGGCCGAGCTCCTTGGTCACGAACTCCCAGGAATAGACGATCGCGCCTTCCTTGAAGTAGTCGCCGAAGGAGAAGTTGCCCATCATCTCGAAGAACGTCTGGTGGCGGCCGGTGTAGCCGACGTTGTCGAGGTCGTTGTGCTTGCCGCCCGCGCGCACGCACTTTTGCGCCGAGACCGCGCGCAGGGCCGGCGGGGTCTCCGCGCCGGTGAAGTAGTTCTTGAACGGCACCATGCCGGCGTTGACGAACAGCAGGGTGGGATCGTTCTGCGGCACCAGCGGCGCCGAAGGGATGATCAGGTGGTCGCGCGCCTTGAAGTAGTCGAGGAAGGCTTTGCGGATGTCGTTCAGGCTTTGCATGGGACGCGAGACTTAAGACGCGGGAGACGCCGCGGGAAGGGAGAGCCGGTTCCCTAGACTACCGCACCGCGGCGCCAAAGAAAAAAGCCGTTCCGCCCTGAGGGGAGCGACCGGGCGCCGAAACGGAAAAAGGACGCCCAAGGCCTGAGCCTCGAACGTCCCTTCCCTTCGCAGCGGCGTCGCCTTGCGGGGTGGTCCGGTGCGCGGAGCGCTGAGGTTGCGGGGGAGGCTCCGCGCCGGACGGCGGCGGCCGCTTGCGTGAAGCCTAGTCCTCGCCCTCGTCCTCGGGGCCGCCGACCAGCAGCTCTTCCTCGATGATCTCCTGCTTGCCGCGCACCTGCGCCTCGATCTGGGCGGTGATGTCCGGGTTGGCCTTCAGGAAGTCGCGGGCGTTGTCGCGGCCCTGGCCGATGCGGGTGGAGTTCCAGGAGAACCAGGAGCCGGACTTCTCGATCACCCCGGCCTTGACGCCCAGGTCGATGATCTCGCCCAGCTTGGAGATGCCCTCGCCGTACATGATGTCGAACTCGACCTCGCGGAACGGCGGGGCGACCTTGTTCTTGACCACCTTCACCCGGACATTGTTGCCGATGATCTCATCACGCTGCTTGACCGAGCCGGTGCGGCGGATGTCCAGGCGCACCGAGGCGTAGAACTTCAGCGCATTGCCGCCGGTGGTGGTTTCGGGGCTGCCGTACATCACCCCGATCTTCATGCGGATCTGGTTGATGAAGATCACCAGGGTGCCGGCCTTGGAGATGGAGGCGGTGAGCTTGCGCAGCGCCTGGCTCATCAGCCGCGCCTGCAGGCCCGGCAGGCTGTCGCCCATCTCGCCCTCGATCTCGGCCCTGGGCGTCAGCGCCGCCACCGAGTCGATGACGATCACGTCGATGGCGTTCGAGCGCACCAGGGTGTCGGTGATCTCCAGCGCCTGCTCGCCGGTGTCCGGCTGCGAGACCAGGAGCTCGTCCAGGTTCACCCCCAGCTTGCGGGCGTACTGCGGATCGAGGGCATGCTCGGCGTCGACGAAGGCGGCGGTGCCGCCGTTCTTCTGCACCTCGGCCACCACGTGCAGGGCGAGCGTGGTCTTGCCCGAGCTTTCCGGCCCGTAGATCTCCACCACCCGCCCCTTGGGCAGGCCGCCGATGCCGAGCGCGATGTCGAGGCCCAGCGAGCCGGTGGACACCGCCTCCACCTCGATCTTGCTCTTGGCGCCCAGCCGCATGACCGAGCCTTTGCCGAAAGCCCGGTCGATCTGCGAAAGCGCCGCTTCCAGAGCGCGCTTCTTGTCCCCGTCGTCCTGTCCCACGATCCTCAACGCCGCGCTCATGTGATCCGTCCTTATTCCACGATTCCGTCGGCTGGACCCGCCGCCTGCCGACCGGCGATGTGAAATGCGTACGCCCTTTGTTCTCTGTTCGCAAGATGTTCTCATCGCGCTATGCGCGAATTTTTTCGCGCCCTGCGCGCAGGGCCGCGCCGCGGCTCGTTGAGCAGAGGGCTAGCGCCCGGTGAACACCGGCTTGCGCTTTTCGAGGAACGCTCGGCGCGCCTCCTGGCCGTCCTGGCTGCCGAAGGCCCGGCGGATGTTGGAGACCTCGTAGCGGAGCTGCTGCTCCATCTCGTTCTCGTAGGACTTGGCGATGCCGCGTTTCAGGAGCCGCAGGGTGATCGGCGACCAGTCGCACAGCTGGTCGCAATAGGCGGCCAGCCGCTCATCGAAGGCCGCATCGTCCACCACCTCGCCGCACATGCCCAGCGCCACCGCCTCGGCGCCGGTTACGGTGCGGTTCTCCATCATGAAGCGCATGGCCTGCTCGTAGCCGATCGCCTGCGGCAGGGTGATGGTGAGGCCCGCGTCCGGCGAGCCGCCGATGCGGGTGTAGCCGGCCATCAGCCGCGCGCTGGCGGCGATCAGGCGCACGTCCGTCGCCATGGCCAGGCCCAGGCCCGCGCCAACGGCCACGCCGTTGATCCCGCCCACCACCGGCTTGTCGCAGCGCCGGCGGATCGAGAGCACGAACTGGCCGACCCAGCCGATGTCGTCCAGCTGAGCGGTCATCTCCGGATAGGGCGAGTAAGGCTCCGATCCCGAGAGGTCGAGCCCGGCGCAGAAGGCGTCGCCCGCGCCGGTGATCGCCACCACCCAGACGTTGTCGTCGGCCGCGGCGGCGTCGACCGCCTCCACCACGCCCCAGGCCAGCTCCTGGCTCAGCGCGTTCTTCTTCTCTGGCCGGTTCAGGCGAATGGTCCGGACGTGGCCCTTGTCGGACATCTCGACGAGGCTGGACATGGTCGCTCTCCCTGTTCTTGCGGACTTTACTCGTCGAAGCCGACGAACACCGCCGCCTCGTCCACCGACTTACGCTCGGAGACCACCGCATTGGCGGGAAAGGTCTCGTCGGGCCAGCCCATGGCGATGCAGATCATGATCACCTGGTCGTCCGGAATGGCGGCGTGCTCGCGCACCACCGGCGACTGCATGATCCCCTGGCTGTTGATCACGCAGCCCAGCCCCCGCGACCAGGCCGCGTTGACCAGGGCGTTGGCCACCGCGCCGCAGTCGAAGGGCCCGATGTCGCCGCCGTGGATGGTGCGGTCGTAGGTCACCACGATGGAGACCGGCGCATCGAACTGGCGAAAGCCGCGCAGCACCCAGTCAGTGCGCTTTTCCTTGTTGTCCCGCTCGATGCCCATGGCCGCGAACAGCTGCTTGGCGATGCCGATCTGCCGCTCGCGGTGGACGCCGCCATAGGCGCCGTGGCTGCGGAATTCGCGGCTCTCCGGCACGCCGGCGAGGTTCCGCTCGGTGTTGCCCGCGCGGATGCGGTCGAGCGGCTCGCCCGCCACGACGTAGAAGTTCCAGGGCTGGGTGTTCAGCGAGGAGGGCGCACGCATGGCGAGCGCGATCACCTCCCGGATCACCGCCTTCGGCACGGGCCGGGGCAGGAAGCCGCGGATGCTCCGCCGCCCCTGCACCACCTCGTCGAAAGTCATCGCCCCGCCGGCGGCCACGGCTCAGGCCGCGACGGTGACGCGGCGGGCGCTCTTCTCCAGCACGTCCTCGGCCTGCCGCATGATGTTCTTCACCACCTCGGCGACGGTGGGGATGTCGTGGATCAGGCCCTGGGCCTGGCCGACCGTCCAGATGCCGTCGTCGGTGTCGCCCTTGCCCATCACATTGGTGCGGCCGCGCACGCCGGCCACCAGGTGGCGCACGTCGTCGATGGTCTTGGTCGGGTCCTGCTGGATGCGAACCACCTCCTCGGAGACGGCGTTGCGCGCCACCCGGCTGGTGTTGCGAAGCGTGCGGTTGGTGAGGACCGTATCGCGCTCGGTGTTCTCGACGATCTTCTTCTTCACGTTCTCATGGATGGCGCACTCCTTGGTGGCCATGAAGCGGGTGCCCATGTTGACCCCGTCGGCGCCCAGCGCCAGGGCGGCGGCCAGGCTGCGGCCGTCGGCCATGCCGCCCGAGGCGATCACCGGCACGGGGGCCACCGCATCCACCGTCGCCGGCAGCAGCACCACCAGGCCCACGTCGTCCTCGCCCGGGTGGCCGGCGCACTCGAAGCCGTCGATGGAGATCACGTCCACGCCGTACTTCACCGCCGAGACCGAGTGGCGGACCGAGGTGCACTTGTGGATCACCTTCACGCCCGCTTCCTTGAAGGCCGGCAGGTGGTCGACCGGCGCGCGGCCGGCGGTCTCGACGATCTTGATGCCGCTCTCGATGATCGCCTGGCGGTACTCGTCGTAGGGGATCGGGTTCAGCGACGGCAGCAGCGTCAGGTTCACGCCGAACGGCTTGTCCGTCAGGTCGCGGCAGCGGTTGATCTCGGCGAACAGCTCCTCGGCGGAGGTGGAGTGGTGCGCGGTGATGAAGCCCAGCGCCCCGGCGTTGGCTACCGCGGCCACCAGCGGGGCATAGCCCACGCCGGTCATGCCGCCCATGACGAGCGGGGTCTCGACGCCGAACATCTCGGTGATCCGGGTCTTGATCATCAGGTCCTCCTCAATGGCTCAAATATCGTTGTAAGGCCCGGCCGCGCCGGATGGCCCCGCCCCTTTTCAAACGCACGTTAGAACGGTTCCTTTGGGTCACACAACGCGTCGTGCGGGCCAGGGCGGCGGAATTTGCTTTCCGGTCGGGAAGCGGGTCCAGCCTCTTGGCCGGAGGAAACGCGATGAGCCCATCGAGCGACCCGCCCGTGCAGGAGGTCCGGCCGGCCCACCGGTTCGACGAGGCCGCGCTGCATCGTCACCTGCGGGCGCATCTGCCGGAGATCGGGCCGGCCCTTGAGGTCCGCCAGTTCCAGGGCGGGGCGTCCAACCCGACCTTCCTGCTCACGACCGAAGCCGGCGGCGAGACGCGCCGCTTCGTCCTGCGCAAGAAGCCGCCGGGCCAGCTGCTCTCCAGCGCCCACCAGGTGGACCGGGAATACCGGGTGATGAAGGCGCTCGAGGGCCAGGTCCCGGTGCCGCGCATGCGCCTGCTCTGCGATGACCCCTCGGTGATCGGCACGGCCTTCTACGTGATGGACTTCATGGAGGGCCGCATCTTCCGCGACGCCGCTCTCCCCGGCCTTCCGCCCGCCGAACGCGCCGAGATCTACGACCAGCTGAACCTGACCCTCGCGCGCCTGCACGCCGTGGATTTCGAGGCCGCCGGGCT
This sequence comes from Phenylobacterium sp., assembly GCA_035627295.1. GTDB lineage: Bacteria > Pseudomonadota > Alphaproteobacteria > Caulobacterales > Caulobacteraceae > Phenylobacterium. Next base: position 9,431 of record DASPLZ010000074.1, read on the forward strand.
CGGCGACTATGGCCGCCCGGGCAACTACTTCGAGCGCCAGGTCGCCCGCTGGACCCGCCAGTACCGCGACGCCGAAACCGAACGCTCGCCCGCCATGGAGGCGCTGATCGCGCGCCTGCCCGAGCGCATTCCCGCCGACGCCTCCGTCTCCATCGCCCACGGCGACTACAGGCTGGAGAACGTCATGTTCCACCCCACCGAGCCGCGGCTGATCGCCGTGCTCGACTGGGAGCTTTCCACCATCGGCCACCCGCTCGCCGACATCGCCTACAACGCCTTCCTGTGGCGCTCCCATTCTCCGGTGTGGGGCAGCCTCGACGGCGTCGACTTCGCCGCCAGCGGCATTCCGACCGAGGCCGACTACGTGGCCGCCTATTGCCGCCGCACCGGCCGCGGGACCATCGAGGACTGGCCCTTCTACATGGCCTTCTCGATCTTCCGCCTCGCCTCGATCTCGCAGGGCGTCTACCGCCGCACCCTGGCCGGCAACGCCGCCCGCGAGGGCCCCGCCGTGAACGGCGCGCCCGCCCTGGCCGAGCAGGCGCTGGAGATCCTGCAGGGCGGCTGAACCCACCGCAAAGAGGAGGACCCGGGGTGACCTACGAGACCATCCGCTACGCGCTCGACGGGCCGGTCGCGACCATCACCCTCAACCGGCCGGACAAGCTCAACGCCTACACCGCCCAGATGGGCGAGGAGCTGGCCCAGGCGATCCTCGCCGCCGACGCCGACGACGCCGTGCGCGCCCTCATCCTGACCGGCGAGGGCCGCGGCTTCTGCGCCGGGGCCGACATCTCCGAGGGCGCCGGCAGCTTCGACACCCAAGGCGGCGCGGGCGCCAAGAACTTCGGGACCGGCCGGGGGTCCTCCAGCGGCGGGCCGGGCTTCGTCGGCGCCCTCTTCGAGTGCCGCAAGGCCACCATCGCGGCCTTCAACGGCCCGGCGGTGGGCGTCGGCGTCACCCTGGCCCTGCCGACGGACATCAAGATCGCCTCCTCCGCCGCCCGCTTCGGCTTCGTCTTCGCCCGCCGCGGCCTGGTGCCCGAGGCCGGGAGCGCCTGGTTCCTGCCCCAGCTCGTCGGCCTGCCGCAGGCCCTGCGCTGGTGCATGACCGGCCGGGTGTTCGACGCCGAGGAGGCGCTGGCCGGGGGCCTGGTGAGCGAGATCACCGCGCCGGACGCACTCGTCCCCCGCGCCCGCGAGATCGCGCTGGAGATCGCGGAGAACACCGCCCCGGTCTCGATCGCCCTCACCCGCCAGATGCTCTGGCGCTTCGGCCCGGCGACGCACCCCTTCGATCTCCTGAAACTGGACGGTCCCCTCGCCCTGCGCCTGGGGGCCGGCCCCGACGTGAAGGAAGGCGTCGGCGCCTTCCTGGAGAAGCGGCCGCCGAACTTTCCAGGCCGGGTCTCGGACGGCATGCCGCCGGAGTATCCCTGGTGGCGCTGAGCCGGTTGCGCATCGCGCGCTGGGGCCGCGGCGGCCGAACAGCGGTCTCAACCCGGAATTAAGCGCCATCGTGGCATGGGGGTAGGTCACTCCGGAAACGGGTCGCCCCTTGTCGCTATCGCCGCAACGCCTCCTCGGCTTCGCCTTCGCCAGCGCCGACCTCCTGGTGGAGATCGACGAAGCGGGCAAGATCACCCTGGCGGTGGGGGCCGGCGAGGCCCTGGCCGGCGCGGCGGAGACCGCCCTGGTCGGCCGCGGCTGGCGCGAGTTCGTCGATCCAGCCGACGCGCCAGTGATCGAAGCCCTGTTCCAGGGCCTGGAGAGCGCCGCGCGCCGCGGGCCGGTGGTGGTCAAGCTGGCGGGCGCGCCGGGCGAGGCGCCCAAGGCCGCCGGCTTCTCGGCCTGCCGCCTGCCCTACAACGTCGGGGCCATCTCCTGCGCCCTCACCCGCGCTGCGCCGGTCAAGACCAACGGCCGCCACGGCCTGCATGACGCCGCCGGCTTCGAAGCGGCCGCCCGCGTGCTCTTCGACACCGCCGCCTCCACGGGCGTCGAGCTGGAGATGGCGCTGATCGAGATGCAGGGCCTCACCTCCGCCCGGGGACGTCTCGATGAGGCCGCCGCCGGGGCCTTCGATCAGAGGATGTCCGGCGCCCTGCGCGCCCAGTCCTACGGCGGCTCGGCCGCGGCGGGGCTCGGCGGCGATCGCTACGCCCTGGTGCGCCAGAGCGGCGAGAGCGTGCAGGCCCTGACCGACCGGCTGGTCCGCCTGCTGGCGCTCGACGAGCATGGCGTCACACCCGCCGCCCGCAGCATGGCGCTCACCGGCGAGGCCTCGCCCGCCCAGGCGATCCGCGCCATCCGCTACGCCCTCGACAGCTTCATCAGCGACGGCATGGCCGCCACGCCGATCGCCAGCCTCGGCGAGGCGGTGCAGGTCTCGGTGCGGCGCACCCTGGAGAAGGCCGGGGCCCTCAGCGCGGCGGTGAACGACCGCCGCTTCCGCCTGGTCTACCAGCCGGTGGTCTCGCTGAAGGACGGCGCGCTGCACCACCACGAGGCCCTGGTCCGCTTCGGCAGCGAGGGCAGCCCCTTCCCCGCCATCCGCATGGCCGAGGAGATGGACCTGATCGAAGCGCTGGACGGCGCCGTGCTGGAGGAGACGCTCGCGGTGCTCGAGCG
>DASPLZ010000075.1:0-3199 GCA_035627295.1 Phenylobacterium sp.
CCACCACGGCCAGCACGCCGGTGAAGAAAGCGCCCGCCAGGCCGCCACGGGCGGCGAGGCCCGAGCCCACCCCTTGCGCCGAGGTCCCGACCTCGAAGACGCCAGAAAGATTGAGGGCAACCAGCAGCATCAGCAACGCCAGGGCTGCGACGACCGGGGGCGACTGCAGCTGGAAGCCCCAGCCGACCGCGCCGCCCGCCGCCTTCACCGCGATCAGGGCGGCGGCGAGGGCGACGAAGCTGACCAGCACGCCGGCGAGGAAGGCGAGCCCCTGGCTCTTGGCGGCGCGCTCGTCATGGCCGTGGCCGGCGAGGGAAGCGGCCTTCATCGCCAGCACCGGGAACACGCAGGGCATCAGATTGAGGATCAGCCCGCCCAGGAGGGCGAAGCCCAGCGCCAGCGGCAGGCCTAGCCCTACGCCGCCGTCGCCGGCGCGGGCGGCGGGCGGGCCGAGCCCGGCGGCGCCGGCGGGGGCGGGGCCTTCGGCGGCGGTGATCTCATAGGCCTTGCCGTCGAGCGTCAGCACGCCCGCGAGCGAGGCCGGCGGCGTCGGGTTCTGGAAGGCCACGCCCTGGGCGATGGACAGCGTCAGGCCCTGCGGCCCCCGCTCGATGGTCTGCGGCTCGGAGTGCTCCACCACGATCGAGTCGTAGGGGAAGAAATAGGCGTCCGAGGCCTGGGCGCCGGCGATCGGCGCGCCGGCGACGGCGAGGGTCAGGCGCCCGCCCGTGCGCTGGAAGCTGGCCTTGAGGTCCGCGGTCTTCGGCGCGGCGTCGAGCGCGGCCTGAATTGGCGCGCCCCACTTCGGGTCGGCCGGCGGGGCGGCGGCGACCACCGGCAAGGCGATCTCCAGCACCGCGTCCTCGGGGATGCACTGCTCGGCGCAGACCAGGAAGCCGACCGCGGCCTTGAGGGTCACCGTCTCGCCCGGCCGCGCGTCGGCCGGGGCGGTGATCTTCATCGGCAGGAGGACCTCGCCGGAATAGCCGTAGTTGGTCAGCGGGCCGTAGGGCTGGCGCTCAGGCGTCTTCCAAACGAAGTCTCCGGCCCGCCAGCCGACGGGCAGGGTCCAGGCGATCTGGGTCGGCTCGCCCGAATCGCCGGCGTTGCGCCAGTAGGTGTGCCAACCCTTGTCGATCTGTTGGCGCAGGGCGACGTGGGTGGAGCCTCCGGGCTGGATGCCTTGGGTCTGGGGCACGAGCTCGGCCAAGAGGTGGCCGGTGTCCACCGGCGCGGCGCGCGCCGCGCCCGCCAGGGCCAGGATGGCGAAGATCAGGGCGACGAGGCGGGGCATCGGGCTCCGGGATCGACGGAAGGTCAAAGATATCCGCGCTATATGTCGCGCAAGTTTCATCGCCGCAAACGCTCGACTCGCTCCAGCCAGGCGGCATCATCACGAATCGTCCCGCCAACCTGCTCAAGGAGCGACCCTTGCCCGGTAACTTCGACGACATCGAGATCGGCCAGGTGGTGCACATGGGCGAGGTGGTGATCGAGGCGGACATCCTCAACGCCTTCATCAAGGCTTTCACCCCTGGCTGGACGGCCGACCGCGGGGCGCCGGACTCCATGACCTACGCCATCTGGCACCGGCTGGACGCGGTGGCCTCCACCGACTGGCCGCAGACCAAGCGGCTGGGCGTCGACGCCCTGCGCTGGGCGCGCAACCCGCCGGTTGGCGACACCCTGCGCGGGCGTATGACGGTGATGGCCAAGGATCCCGTCGGCGAGGGCAAGGGGATCGTCATCGCTCAGCACGACCTGCTCGATGGGGCAGGCCGGCTGGTGTTCTCGTGCCTGACCCGGAGCGTCTTCGCGCGGTGAGATTCCTTCTCCCGTTCGGGAGAAGGAAAGACGCGCCGCAAGGCGCGGCGAGGATGAGGGCTTGCAGCCTTTCCGGAGAGGCGGAGGCCCCCACCCTCCCGCCGGCTTCGCCGTCGGGTTTCCCTCTCCCGACCGGGAGAGGGGTTTTAGGCGTTCGCCGCCTGCGGCTGTTGCTGCTGGGCCTGGCGGTTCAGCTGGATGGCGATGAGGCGGTCCCAGCCGGCCAGCGACATCATGTGCGCGTAGATCTGGGCCAGGGCGCCGTTCTCGGTCAGCTCCTTGAGCTTCTCGGCCGGCAGGGCGCGCAGCTTCTCCTCGGAGACGGCGAAGAACTCGGCGATCAGCTGGCGCTCGCCGGGCGTGCCGTCCGGGTTCATCGGCTGGAAGGCGGCCTCGCGGGTCTCGAACAGGTCGAGGTCCTTGAGCAGCTGCACGAAGGACTCGGTGCGCCGGCGCTCGACTTCGTAGTCGTTGCAGAACTGCATGCAGTTCTTCGTGTACTCGGTCGGCTCGCCCTTTTCGTCGAAGAACGGGCTGTCGGGGTTCTCGCCGACCAGGTCGGTCGCGCGGTCGATGCAGAGCACCAGCTGCTCGCGCTGCTGGTCGTTGGCGAAGACGAACGGGAAGCGGCGGATGTAGGCCGGGATGTAGACGCCGATCTCGTAGGCGCCCTCGTCATTGACGAACATGTTCTGGCCGGCGTTCAGGCCCAGCACCGCGGCGGGCATGCGCTCCTCGCCGATGAAGATCACCGGGCCGGAGAGGGCGTAGAGCGCGAACTCGGTCACGTTCAGCGGCACCACGTGGGCGACCTTGGCGAAGGCGAACGGGTTGGTCTTCTGCTTGAGGCCCAGCTTGCCGTGGGTCTCGGGATTCAGCGGCTCGGGACGGGAATAGAACAGCACGTTGCCGGTGATCTCGCCCATGCCGGGCGCGGGGGTGGTCGCCATAGTGAAGAAGCTCTGCGTTGGATGGGCGGGCGAAGCCGCCCGACGCTGGAAGGTGAGGGGTCGCTCGCGAAGGGCGGGTGTCTAGCCGATCCGTTTCCCCTCCGCAAATCTAAGCGACGGCGCGCCTTGCGCACAGGCTCCGGCGCCGCTTCAATCCGCCGCATAATTTTTTCAGGGAGCGATTTTTTCAGATGCCCATCTTCTACCCCGACATTCTCGACCAGAAGACTGCGCCCAGGACCTTCACCTACGGCGACAAGGACGTGATGCTCTACGCCCTCGGCATCGGCCTGGGCCGCGACCCGATGAACGAGACCGAGCTGCCGTTCGTCTACGAAAAGGGGCTGAAGGTGGTGCCGACGGCGGCCACCGTGCTGGCCTCCGGCATGCGCGGCCAGGCCGGCCCGGCGCCGAAGATGCCGGAG
>DASPLZ010000076.1:0-2009 GCA_035627295.1 Phenylobacterium sp.
GTCTTCGCGCGCAGCGGCGACGAGATCGAAGTGCACCTCGGATCGCTGGACGCCCGCGACCAGCTCGCCCCGACCTACGAAAGCTGGATCGTCCGGCGGGAGTCCTGGCTGCCGGAATTCCCGCTGGCGCACCGCTATGCGCGCGATCGCGACGGAAAGGGCCGCGCCGAGGACTAGGCGCCGCCGTTCTCGCTAGGTCAGGACCGTGAACACCAGGGTGCAGAGCGTCACATCGATGATCCGGTGGAGCAGAACGAGCACGGTCGGGCCTTTCGGTCGTATGGTTGACGACCGTTAAGCAAGGACCGCGCCAGTCTCAGATCTCGGTCTTGGCCGCCCCACCCGCCGGCGGCCGGCGGTCGGCCGGGCCGGAGTATTCCGTCTTCTTGTAGGCCGCCCGCGCCGCATCCAGCACCGGCGGTCCGGCCCTCAGGCCCCGCTTCTGGCCGGGCTGGCCAAGCAGCTGGGCGGCGAAGGCCGCGGCGGCGTCCGAGGCGGGCTGGGGACCCGGGTTTGGGGCCGGCGCCGGCGCGGCCGCGGCGGGCTCCGGCTCGCCCTCGACGACCGCAGGCAGGTTGGCCGGCAGGCCGTCGTCGCCCAGGCGGGCGCGGCGCTCGCGGCCGGACCGGCGCTGCGGGCCCCTGACGGCGCGGAGCGGTTCGATAGGGTCGGACATGACTCCTTCACCTTAAGCGCCCGGCTCTTAAGGAAGCGCTGCCAGATCAGTTGCGAGATTTTCGCTTGTTATGAGATTTGAGTCTCACTATAGAGCGGACATCGCATGAGCTGGAGGTGGCGATGACCCGCGAAGAGATGGACCGGAAGCTGGACGAGCACTTCGGCTTCGAGATGCGCGACGATGTCGAAGGCGTGCTGGCGACGCTCAGCGCCGATGTCGAGCACGACGTGGTCGGCTGGCCGGGCGGGCCGGCGCATGGCCACTCGGGCGCGCGGCCGTTCTACGAGACCCTGTTCGCCGATCTGACGGACGGCAGCGTCGAGAGCCTGCGCCGCTACTACGGCGAGGGGTTCATGGTCGACGACTCGCTGTGGCGCGGCCGGGCGGTGGGGCGGCCCTTCGGCCTGGAGGGGCGGGACCGGCCGCTGGAGTTCCGCCTGCTGCACGTGCTGGAGTTCTCCGAGGACGGCGACATCAAGCGCGAGAACGTCTGGATCGACCTCGCCGCCATCCTGCAGCAGCTGCCGCAGGCGTGAGCGTGGGCGAGAGCGGGCGGGCCAACCAGAAGCGGCGCACGCGCAAGGACCTCTTGGAAGCGGCCTCACGGCTGATGCGCGAGGGCCGGCGGCCGAGCCTGGACGAGGTGGCCGAGGCGGCGCTGGTCTCGCGGGCCACCGCCTATCGCTATTTCCCGGGGATCGAGGCGCTGCTGCTGGAAGCCTCGCTGGACGTGGTGACGCCGCAACCGGGCGAGCTCTTCGGGCCGCAGGCCCCGCGCGATCCGCTGGAGCGGCTGCTGGCGGTCGAGGCGGCGCTGGACGGGATGATCGCGGCCAACGAACTGCCGCTCCGGATGATGCTCGCACAGTCGCTGGAGCGCAGCGTGGCGCAGGGCGCCGGCGAGGCGCCGCTGCGGCAGAACCGCCGCGGCCCGCTGATCGAGGCGGCGCTGGAGCCGCTGGAGGGCCGGCTGGACGGCGCGCGCCTGCAGCGCCTGCGCCAGGCGCTCACCCTGCTGCTGGGCATCGAGGCGACGGTGGTGTTCGCCGACGTGCTGCAGCTCGACGCCGAAGAGGCGCGGGCCACGCGCCGCTGGGCGATGGAGGCGCTGCTACGCGCGGCGCTCGAGGCGGAGGGGCTTAGCCGCCTGGCGCAGGCTCAGGGTTGACGGACCGCACCCTCAACACCGCCAGGGCTTGCGTCGGAGCCTGGCCTCCGCCCGGTTCGATCGTCGCCACCTCAAAGTGCGGATCGGCGAGCTCGGTGAACCGGCGGCGGCTCGTCCAGGCGGACATGTAGTTGGAGCCTTCCAAGGCGTTGTTCAGCACGA
>DASPLZ010000077.1:0-3171 GCA_035627295.1 Phenylobacterium sp.
GGGTGACGTGCGCCGCCTCGGCCGCCTTCCCGAACGCGCCGTGCTCGGCGAGGAGCTTCAGGTACTGCAGCTGGCGGATCGTAGGGAGCATGCCGGCACTATAGACCCTGCCTATTCAATTCGCAAAAACTATCAATTTGAACACTGACGGCCTCGCCCCTATCTCCTCGTCACCGCGGCGGTCCGAAAGGACGTCGCCAACCAATTCAAGGAGTTGTCTCTTATGCTGGGCGTTGGCCAGACCCTTCCCGACTTCAAGATCATCGGCGTGAAGCCGAAGTTCATGCGTCACCAGCAGAACGGCGAGAGCGCGTTCGAGACGCTGACCAAGGAAAGCTTCCCCGGGAAGTGGAAGGTCATCTTCTTCTACCCGAAGGACTTCACCTTCGTCTGTCCGACCGAGATCGCCGAGTTCGCCCGCCTGAACCGCGAGTTCGCCGACCGCGACACCGTCGTGCTGGGCGGCTCGACCGACAACGAGCACTCCAAGCTCGGCTGGCGCCGCGAGCACCCGGACCTCAACAACCTGCCGATCTGGAACTTCGCCGACAACGGCGGCGCCTTCGCCCGCGCGCTCGGCATCCTCGATGAGGAAGAGGGCGTCGCCCTGCGCGCCACCTTCGTGGTCGACCCGCACAACGTGGTGCAGCACGTCTATGTGACCAACCTCAACGTCGGCCGAGCGCCGGCCGACACCCTTAGGGTGCTCGACGCCCTGCAGACCGACGAGCTCTGCCCGTGCAACCGCGCGGTCGGCGGCGAGACGCTGCTGGCGGCCTGATCGGCCCCTTATCGACCTGAGGCGCGGATTCTGCGGTCCGCGCCTCGATAGTTGGCGGCGGCGCGGCCTTGCGTGGTTCGAGACGCGGCTGCGCCGCTCCTCACCATGACTAGGATGGGTGACGTTTTGCTGCGTTAGTCATCCTGAGGAGGCCGCGTGAGCGGCCGTCTCGAAGGACGCACCCACGCGTCCGCACCCTTATTGCTGGAGACCAAGATCATGTCGCTCGACGCGCTGCGCGACGCCCTGCCCGCCTACGCCAAGGACCTCAGCCTCAACCTCTCCTCGCTGGCCGGCGAGACCCTGCTGAACGACCAGCAGAAGTGGGGCACCTTCGTCGCCTCGGCGCACGCCGTGGGCGTGCCGCAGGTGGTGAAGGCGATCGAGGCCGCGGCCCGCGAAGCCGGCCTCTCCGAGGAGGCGTTCAACGCCGCCAAGGCCGCCGCGGCGATCATGGGCATGAACAATGTCTACTACCGGGCGCTCCATCTGATGGAAAACCCCGAGTACCGCACCCTGCCGGCGCGGCTGCGGATGAACATCATCGCCAACCCCGGGGTCGAGAAGACCGACTTCGAGATCTGGTGCACCGCCGTCTCGGCCATCAACGGCTGCGGCATGTGCCTGGACGCCCACGAGGGCGAGCTGAAGAAGCGCGGCCTGCCCAACACCGCCATCCAGGCGGCCCTGCGCATCGGCGCGGTGGTCAACGCCGTCAGCCGGGTGATCGCCGGCGAGGCCGCGGCGGCGGCCTAAGCCGGCTTGCCGGTCTCGGCGTAGGCCTTGAAGCGCTTCAGGGCCGCGCCGAGCACGCTGTCGACGGCCGGCGCCCAGGTCTTGAAGCCCTCCTTGGCGTAGCCGCCGACCGTGTAGACCCAGGTGACGGTGGTGACGCCGTCCTTCTCCGTCAGCGTCCAGTTCATGTGGCCGGCGGCGCCGGTGAACTGCAGCGGGCCGAGGCCGCCGTGGAAGCGCAGGCCCTTGCCCGGCTCGACGCCGATCACCTCCAGGTGGCGGATGGCGCCGCCGTTCGGCAGCTTCTCGCACCAGCAGTCGCCGGGCGCCGGCGTCAGGGTCATGTTGGCCGCAGAGCCCGACCAGCTGTGCTCGGAGTCCCACCACCGGCCGATCGCGGTCAGAGCGGCGTAGACTTTGGCGGCAGGGGCCTTCACCTCGGCGACCTCCTTCACCTCAAAGCCGTGGTCGGCCACCGTCACCACCTCGGCCCGCGCGGCTGCCGCCAGCCACAAAGCCGCCGCCACGCCCAGGATGATCCGCATGCCGCCCTCCTTGAATGGCCATTCAAGATGGGCCGCTTGCGCCGCTCCGGTCAAGCTTTCTCAAATGTCAGCGGCGAGCCCCAGAAGGTGGTGACCTGGGCGTTCTGCACCCCCGGCGTCCCGGTGGTCAGGAACCGCCGCGCGCCGCCCGAGCCGATGTCGAACTCCGGGTGGCGCTCGAAGTAGCGGGCCAGGGCGTCGGCGGTGGCCTCGGGCTGGTGGATCAGCGGCGTGCCGGGGGGCAGGGCGGCGCGGAAGAGGTCGGCGATGATCTCGTAGTGGGTGCAGCCGAGGATGGCGCGGTCCGGATGGCGGCCGACGCGGGCCTTCAGCCGGGCCACGTGGTCCTCGACGACCTTGGCGAGCTCCACCGGGTCCGCGTCCTGCTCGATCATCCGCGCCAGCTCCGGGCAGGGCTCGGAGAAGACGGCCACGTCCTGGCGGCGCTTGTCGATCTCGATCTCGTAGACGCGGCTGGCGGCCGTCGCCGGGGTGGAGAAGACGCCGAGGATGTCGAGCTTCTCGACCTTCTCGCCGCGCCGGTCGGCCTCGTGCTCCCAGGGAAGCCCCGTGGCCGCCTCGATGGTCGGTACGATGATGCCCAGCACGTTGGCCGCCCGGCCGGCCTCGCGCCGCCAGCCGGGCAGCCAGGTCTGTTGCAGGCGGCGCAGCGCCACGGCCGCGGCGGTGTTGCAGGCGAGGACGACGAGGTCGCAGCCCTCGTCGAACAGGCGGATGACGCCGGCGCGGGTGAGGTCCACGATCTCCTCGCCGCCCCGCCCGCCGTAGGGGGCGTTGGCCTGGTCCGCCAGATAGACGAAGTCGGCGGCGGGGAACCGCTCCACGAGGCGGCGGTGCACGGTCAGGCCGCCCACCCCGGAATCGAACACGCCGATGGCCATGCCCCTGATCTAGCGGCGCGGCCGCGCCGCGTCACGCGCCAGGCGGCTGATCACTGTTCGCGCCGCCCTGCGTCCTTCGAGACGCCCGCTGCGCGGGCTCCTGACTCGCTCGGCACAGACCTGGTCATGGTGAGGCGCCGCGCAGCCGCGTCTCGAACCACGCACGGCCCGGCCGCGCCCGGCTCCAGGAGGTTACGCAGCTGTCATG
>DASPLZ010000078.1:0-5618 GCA_035627295.1 Phenylobacterium sp.
GGTCGGTCCCCGCCTGCGCCGCCAGGGAGATGAAGCGGTCGCCGACCTGGGCGCGGTCGAAGGAGGCCTGCGCCGCCGCCAGCCGCTCGCGCAGCATCGGGTCGGTGCGGGCCGCGCTCTCCAGCTCGGCGAAGGCCAGGAACGGGCGGGTGTGCAAGAGGTCCCAGTAGGCGTCGATGGCGTGCTCGGCCGCGTCCACGCCCGGGGCCGGCTGGGCGGCGGCCTCGAAGAGCGCGGCGCGGGCGGCCTCGATATGGTCGATCGCCGCGTCCACCAGGGCCTCGCGGGTGGCGAAGTGGTAGAGCATGGCGCCGCGCGTCAGGCCGGAGGCCTCGGCGATGGCGGGATTGGTCGCGGCCGCATAGCCCGTCTCGGCGAACAGCCGCATCGCCTCGTCGAGGATGCGCGCTCGCGTACGTTGCGACTTTCGCGACTGGCGGGGAGGAGCCAGTGTCTGCATGTCGGTGCGAGGCTTAGCGCGCCGGCGGCCCTGCGGCCAGACGGCGCGGCCGACTTCATCAAACCGACATGCAATCAGCCTATCCGCCGGGCAGTCGGGGCGACGGGGTCTGTCGGATGAGCGCAATCGGCGAGCGTTGCTATCGCAGCGTCTTCATCTCGGACATCCACCTGGGCACGCGCGGCTGCCAGGCCGAGATGCTGCTGGACTTCATCAAGCACATCGACTGCGAGCGCCTCTACCTGGTGGGCGACATCGTCGACGGCTGGAAGCTGAAGGGCGGCTGGTACTGGCCGCAGAGCCACAACGACGTGGTGCAGAAGATCCTGCGCCTGGCCCGTAAGGGCGTCGAGGTGATCTACGTCCCCGGCAACCACGACGACCGGGTGCGCGACTTCTGCGGCGCCCATTTCGGCGGCGTGCAGGTGGCGCTGGACTGCGTCCACCAGACCGCGGACGGCAAGCGCTTCCTGGTCACCCACGGCGACGCCTTCGACGGGGTGGTGCAGCACGCCAAGTGGCTGGCCTTCCTCGGCGACTGGAGCTACCGGGCGCTGATCCGGCTCAACACCGTCTTCAACCAGGGCCGCCGCCTGTTCGGCCTGCCCTACTGGAGCCTTTCGGCCTTCCTGAAGACCAAGGTGAAGAACGCCCTGCAGTTCATCGAGAACTTCGAGCAGGCGGTGGCCGACGAGGCGCGCCGGCGTGGCTGCGACGGGGTGATCTGCGGCCACATCCACAAGGCCGAGATGCGCCAGATCGATGGGATCACCTACATCAACGACGGCGACTGGGTGGAGAGTTGCACCGCCCTCGTCGAGCACCCGGACGGCAGGCTGGAGATTCTGGAATGGGCCAAGCTCCGCTCCTGGTCGCTGATCGCCAGGGGCCGCAGCGCGCCCGAGCCGGCGGATATCGAGCCCCTGCCCACGCCCATTGCGGCCTGACAGGGCAGCTGTCACAAGTCGATTGACAGCCCGGGAAGCTTCGTGACAGTCTCACTGTCATGAACGACGTTATCCGCCCCCAGGGCACCGCCCGCGACCAGCAGATGGAAGCCAACCGCGAGGCGGTGATGCGGGCGGTGGCCCGCCGCCTCGAAAGCGGGGCGGCGCTGGAGGAGGTCAGTTTCGCCGAGCTGGCCAACGAGGCCGGCGTCGGCGAGCGCACCGTCTATCGCTACTTTCCGACCCGCGAGGCCCTGCTGGGCGCCTTCTGGGCGTGGATGCAGAGCCAGATGATCGCCGAACGCGGCGCGGCGCTGTCGGCCAGGCCCCCGGCGCCCGCGCCGCCGCCGGCCGACGAGAAGCCGATGCGCATCCTCCTGGCCACCGACGCCTGGGAGCCGCAGGTGAACGGGGTGGTCCGCACCCTGAGCCGGGTCGTCGCCGAGCTGCGCGAGCTTGGCCACACCGTCGAGGTGATCGAGCCCAGCCAGTTCAAGACCATCCCCCTGCCGACCTATTCGGAGATCAAGCTCTCGCTGGGCGCCTACGAGCCGGTGCAGGAGCGGCTGCGCGCCTTCGAGCCGGAGGCGATCCACATCGCCACCGAGGGGCCGATCGGGCTGGCGGCGCGACGCATCTGCGTGGAGTGGAAGCTGCCCTTCACCACCAGCTACCACACGCGGTTCCCGGAGTACGTCTCGGCGCGGCTGCCGCTGCCGCTGGCGGCGGGCTACGCCTACATGAAGTGGTTCCACCGCCCGTCGGGGCGGCTGATGGTCGCCACCCCCACCATGCGCGACGAGCTGACCCGCCACGGGTTCCGCAACATCTCCTCCTGGTCGCGAGGGGTGGACACCGTCGCCTTCCACCCGCGGGGCGAGGACGAGCCGGACGTCTACGAGGGCCTGCCGCGGCCGATCTGGCTGAACGTCGGCCGGGTGGCGGTGGAGAAGAACATCGAGGCCTTCCTCGGCCTCGACCTGCCGGGCACCAAGGTCATCGTCGGCGACGGGCCGCAGCGCGACGAGCTGAAGGCCAAGTACCCCAAGGCCAGGTTCGTCGGCGCCAAGTTCGGCCCCGAGCTCTCCGCCCACTTCGCCTGCGCCGACGTGTTCGTCTTCCCCTCGCTGACCGACACCTTCGGCCTGGTGATCCTGGAGGCCATGGCCTGCGGCACGCCGGTGGCGGCTTATCCGGCGCCCGGGCCGATCGACATCATCCCCGGCTCCAGCGGCGGCGTATTAGCCGCCAGCGCGACCGAGGGCCTGCGGGAAGCCTGCCTGGAGGCCCTGAAGCTCGACCGCGGCGAGGTGCGCGCCTTCGCCGAGACCTTCTCCTGGCGCGCCTGCGCCGAGGACTTCGTGCGGAACCTGCAGCCCTATCCGGAGCCGGAGAAGACGCGGTTCTGGCGGCGGCTGCGCCGGCTCGCGCGCATGCGGCGGCCGAAGGCGGCGTGAGGCGCGGATCGGCCTTGCGTCCTTCGAGACACCCGCTACGCGGGCCCTTGGGATGACGAAGTCAGCAAAACCTGGTCATGGTGAGGAGCGCGAAGCGCGTCTCGAACGGTATCTCAGCGCAGCAGGTATTCCCGCTCCAGCCGGTAGCGCGACCCCTCGCTGGTCCGCCACGACGAGTAGAGCCCGAACCGGTCCGCCGTGAACGACGGCGACTTCAGGAGGTTGTGGCCCTGGATCCAGGCCGCGACGCGGTCGGGCTCGGGTCGGCGCAGGTAAGCCAGGGTGACGTGCGGCTTGTAGACCCGCGTCTCGGCCTTCAGCCCGGCCCGCCGCGCGGCGCTCTCGCAGCGGGCGGCCAACTGGCGAAGCTCGGTGTTCTCGGCGACGCCGGCCCAGACCGCGTGGATGTCTTCGCCCTCGCCGAACGCGCCGACGCCCTCCAGTTCCAGGTCCATCGGCCGGCCGGCCACCCCGTCCAGAGCCGCGTCGAGGTCGTCCGCCACGTCCTCGCGCACCTCGCCGAAGAAACGCAGGGTGATGTGCAGCGCCTCCAGCGGCCGCCAGCGCGCGCCGGGCAGGCCCTGCTGGCGGCGGGCCAGGGCCTCGCCGATCTCCTCCGGCAAGGCCAGGGCGGCGAACAGGCGAAGCATCTTGCGGAGCCTCCTGGCGAAATCGTCATGCCGCCCCCGCTTGCGCGACGGCCCGCCGCACCCGATATTCGATCGGCGTCCAAAGTGCGACGCATGACAAAGGGTCAAACTCTCGATGAGCGACTATAACCGCGGCTACGCGCGCACGATCCCCGCCGATCGCGCCGACATGTCGGTGGACGCGGGTCTGCGCAGCTTCATGATCGGCGTCTACAACAAGGTCGGCCTCGGCCTGGTGCTCTCGGGCGCCCTGGCCTATGTGACCTCGTCCGTTCCCGCCGTGCGCGACCTCCTGTTCCTGGTCACCCCCGAGGGACGCCTCGCCGGCTACACCCTGATCGGCTACGCGGTGGCGTTCGCCCCGCTGATCCTGCTGCTGGTCTCGGGCTTTGCGCTTCGCAACCCGACGCCGAAGAGCGCCGGCGCGCTCTACTGGACGATCGTGGCCCTGATCGGCGCCTCCCTCGGCACGGTCTTCCTGCGCTACACGGGCGGCTCGATCGCTTCGACCTTCTTCGTGACGGCCGCCGCCTTCGGCGCGCTGAGCCTCTTCGGCTACACCACCAAGAAGGATTTGACGGGCTTCGGCAGCTTCCTGATCGTCGGCCTGATCGGCCTGATCATCGCCTCGATCGTGAACATCTTCCTGGCCTCGCCGATGCTGATGTTCGCCATCAACGCCATCGGCGTGTTCATCTTCGCGGGCCTGATCGCCTTCGACACCCAGCGCCTGAAGATGACTTACTACGAGCTGGGCGGGAACCAGGCGGCCATGGGCGTGGCCACCAACTACGGCGCGCTCAGCCTCTACATCAACTTCATCAACCTGTTCCAATTCCTGCTGGCCTTCATGGGCAACCGCGAATAGCGGCCCCGGCCTGAGCAGAACGGACGAAGGCCCCGGCTTCGCCGGGGCCTTTTTCGTTTCTCCCTCCCCCTTGTGGGGAGGGTGGGCCGCGAAGCGGCTCGGGTGGGGTCTTGCTGAATCGCCGCTGCAGCTGGGAGGCCGGAGCCCCCACCCGTCTCGTCGCTGCGCGCCGATCCACCCTCCCCACAAGGGGGGAGGGAGCTACTTCACGACCTGGAACCTGCGGCTCTCGAAGAAGCGCAGCACCTGCTCCAGCTCGTGCCCCCGACGCAGGATCATGCCGCCCTGGCCGATCACCGCCCAGGCGCCCTGCCGCCTGGCCAGGGCGGGCCGCTTCTCGATCTTGTAGAGCGGCGCTTCGGCGGTGCGGCGGAAGACGGAAAAGACGGCGCTGTCCGAGAGCCCGGCGATCGCATAGTCGCGCCATTCGCCGGCGGCCACCTGCTGACCGTAGAGGCGAAGAAGGCGCTCCAGCTCGCGCCGCTCGAAGAAGACCGGGCCGCCGCGCGGCGCAGGGTTACTGGATTCGAAGGCCATTCCGATGCGAGGTGAACCCGAAAGCCCAATCAAGGCAAGCCGTTGCCTCCGCGCAACGTAGGCGCCAAATCGTCAACAAGCTGCGCCGTATGCCGCGAAATGACCTTATTTCGGTCCCGCACGCGCCCGGTTGGGCTTCCATTTAGATCATGTCGGCTGATCGGAGACTTTGCGGTCCCGGATCCTGAACAGCCCCCCCAGCCCCCCTGGATCGCGGGCTTCGGTCGGTCGACAATAGCTCCTAAGCGTGAAGCCCGCATGGCATCCCCCCTCCAGCCGTGCGGGCTTCGTGCTGTCTGGGCCTCCCCACATCGTCATCGCCGGGCGTTCCGGCGCCATGGACATCGATCGTTCGGGTTCTGCGTTCGCGGTGCTCATGGCCCGCGCGCAGGTCCGCGGGTGACGAGGCCGGCGCTCAGTCCTGCAGGACGCTGAGGATCCGGCCCGTGCGCGCCTGCTGCACCAGCACCACCGTCTCCAGCCCCTCCTCCGGCGCCGCCGGCAGGCGATAGGACGAGGGCCGGCCGCGCCAGGTTCCCAGCTTCTCGATCTGGCGCACCACGTTGCGGTGGAGGAGGCTCTCGCCGCGGTTCTCGCCCCGGCGCACCTCCACGGTCTGTTCGCGCGGATCGTAGCGGATCAGCCAGACCTCCGCCCCGCCCGGCGGATTCGGCCCCGAGCCCACCAGCACGCGCTTGG
>DASPLZ010000079.1:0-7013 GCA_035627295.1 Phenylobacterium sp.
TTCGAGGGTGAGGTCGCCCGCGGCGATGCGTTCGGCGAGTTCGGCGTTCAGCGCCTCCAGCGTCCCCTCGTGGCCGAGCAGGGCGGTGAGGCGCGAAAGCTCGGCCGCGTCGCTGGCGGGGGCGAGCTCCAGCTGGCGGCGGACGAGGTCGAGGGCGTTGATCGCCACCCGCAGCTGATAGAGGTCGCGGCCGGAGAGCTTGGGCATCACGTCCGCGCGCAGGAAGGCGAGAATCGGCGGCAGAAGTTCGGCGGGGTTGGGCTGGTCCTGCATCGTCTAGGCTCCCAGCAGGTCGAGAAGATCGAGTTCGGTCTCCGACGCGCGGCGCGCGATCATCGGCCGCTCGACCGAGACCGACGCGCCGGAGCGGAAGGCGGCGACCATGCCGGCGCACATCATCCCCCAACGCATGACGCCGAGGACTTCCCAGAAGCGCACCCGCTCGGGGTCGACCTTGGCGCCGCCGCCGGCCTCATAGCCGGCGAAGAGTTCCTCGCGCTCGCCGAAGCCGCCGACGGGCTTCTCCTCGCCGAAGCGCCAGGAGTTGACGCAGATCCAGCCGAGGTCGGACATCGGATCGCCGACGTGCGCCAACTCCCAGTCGAGCACGGCGCGCAGGCCGTCTTCGCCGACGATGATGTTGCCGTTCCTGAAGTCGCCGTGGACCAGGGTCAGCTGCGGGTCGGCGGGTACGCGGTCCTTCAGGAAGCGCAGAGCCAGCTCCATCACCGGCCGCGGCGTCTCCGTGGCGCGGTAGCCGGTTTCCAGCTCGGCCAGCATGCTCGCGGGCGTCTTGGTCGGCAGGTCGGGCAGGGCGGCCAGGGCCACCGCGTGGATCTGCGCCATCGCCTTGCCGCAGTCGAAGGCGAGGGTCCTGCGGGCTTCGGCGTAGGCCTGGTCGCGGGCGATCTTGCGGCCCAGGGTCTCGCCGGCGATGCGCTGCATGACGTAGCCCTGGCCGAGGTCGTCGTCGGGCGACAGGACGTGGCGCACTTTCGGGACGAGCACGCCCGCCTCGCCGACAGCGCGCACGACTTCCCCTTCCTTGGTCAGGCCGATGTGGGCGCTCGAACCGATCGGCGCCCCGGGGCTGCGGCGCAGGATCAGGGGCTCTGGCGCCGCGCCTGTCGTGTCGAACGCCCAAAGCTCCTGGGTCGCGCCGCCTGACAGACGGGCAAGGCCAGTGATCCCGTCGGCGCCGAACACGCGCCCAGCCAGGGCGGCGAGGCCGTCCTGCAACGCCTGCACGGGCGAGGGCGGGGCGATTTCCTGGCTCATCCTTCCCTTGCGTCCGGCTTGTGCCGGCTCTTCTCAATGCTCAACATTAGCCCCAACGAGATAAGGCAGGGAGAGCCTCGAAGGGCTGACGGTGGGTAAGTCGAGACTTCATCCCGCGTCGTCTGGCGAAGAAAAATGAGCGCAGTTTCCGAACGGATTCCGCAGGTCCACGCCGAGACGCTGGTGAACCCGGCGGCCTACGCCGACAACCGCATCCACGAGACCTACGCGTGGCTCAGGGCCAACATGCCGCTCTCCATCGCCGAGCCGGAGGGCTACGACCCCTTCTGGGTGGTCACCCGTCACGCCGACATCCTGGACATCTCGCGCCGCAACGCCGAGTTCCACAACGGCGACCGCCAGACCGTCATCACCACCAAGCGCGCCGACCAGATGATCCGCGAGCGGATGGGCGGCAGCCCGCACCTGCTGCGCACCCTGGTGCAGATGGACGCGCCGGACCATCCCAAATACCGCCTGCTCACCCAGGGCTGGTTCGCACCGCCGAACGTGAAGCTGCGCGAGGAGCGCATCCGCAAGATCGCCCGCGCCTCGGTCGACCGGATGCTGGCCACCGGCGGGCGCTGCGACTTCGTCAACGAGATCGCCCTGCACTACCCGCTGCACGTGATCATGGAGATCCTCGGCGTGCCGGAGTCCGACGAGGCGCGGATGCTGAAGCTGACGCAGGAGCTGTTCGGCGCCGCCGACCCGGAGCTGGGCCGCAAGCCCGACCTGGACGAGAACGGCGAGCCGGTGATGGATATGGGCACCATCGTCGACTTCATGAACTACTTCCGCGACCTGGCCGAAGACCGCCGCAAGAACGGCGGCGACGACCTGGGCGCGCTGATCGCCAACAGCCAGATCGACGGGCGGCCGATCTCCGACTTCGAGGCGATGGGCTACTACATCATCGTCGCCACGGCGGGGCACGACACGACTTCCTCCTCGACGGCGGGGGCGATGTGGGAGCTGGCCAAGTCGCCCGAGCAGCTGGCCATGCTGAAGGCCGACCCGTCGCTGATCGCCGGCCTGGTGGACGAGGCGGTGCGCTGGACCACGCCGGTGAAGACCTTCATGCGCTCGGCGACCGAGGACGCCGAGGTGAACGGCACGGTGATCCCCAAGGGCGACTGGATGATGCTGTGCTACGCCTCGGGCAACCGGGACGAGGCGGTGTTCGAGGACCCCAACACCTTCCGCGCCGACCGCAGCCCGAACAGGCACCTTTCCTTCGGCTATGGCGCGCACCTGTGCCTCGGCCAGCACCTGGCCAAGCTGGAGATGCGCATCCTCTTCGAGGAACTGCTGCCGCACCTGAAATCGGTCGAACTCGACGGGACGCCGGAGAACAGCCAGACCCTGTTCGTCAACGGGCCCAAGCGCCTGCCGATCCGCTTCGAGCTGGCGTGATGGCTGAGGCGCTGCCGAAGGCCTGCATCATCGGCGCGGGGTGCTCTGGGTTCACGACGGCCAAGCGGCTGAAGGACGCCGGCGTGCCCTACGACTGCTTCGAGATGTCCGACGACGTCGGCGGCAACTGGTACTTCCGCAATCCGAACGGGCTGTCGGCCTGCTACGAGAGCCTGCACATCGACACGTCGAAATGGCGGCTGGCGTTCGAGGACTATCCAGTCCCGGCGGACTGGCCGGACTTCCCGCACCACGCCCAGCTCCTGCAGTATTTCCGCGGCTACGTGGACCACTTCGGCCTGCGCCAGACGATCACCTTCAACACGGCGGTGACCAAGGCCGAGCGGACGGCGGACGGCCTCTGGCGGGTGACGCTCTCGACCGGCGAGGTGCGCGCCTATGACGTGCTCTTCGTCTGCAACGGCCACCACTGGGCGACACGGACGCCGGAGTATCCGGGGGAGTTCTCTGGCATCGCCTTCCACAGCCACGCCTATGCCGACCCGTTCGACCCTGTGGACATGCGCGGCAAGAACGTCGTGGTCGTCGGGATGGGCAATTCGGCGATGGACATCGCCTCTGAGCTCTCGCAGCGGCCGATCGCGAAAAACCTCTGGGTCTCGGCGCGGCGGGGCGTCTGGGTGCTGCCGAAATATTTCAACGGCCGGCCGGCGGACAAGGCTGCGCCCCCCGCCTGGATGCCGCGAAAGCTGGGCC
This sequence comes from Phenylobacterium sp., assembly GCA_035627295.1. Lineage (GTDB taxonomy): Bacteria > Pseudomonadota > Alphaproteobacteria > Caulobacterales > Caulobacteraceae > Phenylobacterium. The sequence goes on from DASPLZ010000079.1 coordinate 3,412, forward strand.
AGAAGCTCGCCCGCGACATGATCAAGAAGCAGATCGGGCGGATGGAAGACTACGGCCTGCCCAAACCCGACCATGAGCCGCTGGAGGCGCACCCCTCGGTCTCCGGCGAGTTCCTGACGCGGGCCGGCTGCGGCGACATCAAGTTCAAGCCGGCGATCGAGCGGCTGGAGGGGGACAAGGTCCGCTTCGCCGACGGCAGCGTCGAGGCGGTGGACGTGATCGTCTACGCCACCGGCTACCGGATCAGCTTCCCGTTCTTCGAACACGACCCGGAGCTCTTGCCCGACGCCGAGCACCGCTTTCCGCTCTTCAAGCGGATGATGAAGCCGGGCATTCCCAACCTCTTCTTCATGGGCCTCGCCCAGCCGCTGCCGACGCTCGTGAACTTCGCCGAGCAGCAGTCGAAGCTGGCGGCGGCGTACCTGACCGGCCGCTACCGCCCGCCGTTGAAGGAGGAGATGGAGAAGATCACTGCGGCGGACGAGGAATTCCACCTCGGCCACTATTACCGCTCGGCCCGGCACACCATTCAGGTCGATTTCCACGCCTATGTCCGCGACCTGAAGAAGGAGATCGCCAGGGGCGAGAAGCGCGCCGCCGCGGCGGGCCATGCCCTGCCGGTCCCGGCGCGGGCCGTCGGCCGTGTGGCCGAGGCGGCCTGATGAGCAGTCTCGCCGACCAGCTTGCCGCCTATCTCGCCCGCCAGATGCCGGGAACCAGCGAGGTGGCCGTCTCCGACCTCTCGCGCATCTCCGGCGGGGCCTCGCGGGAGACCTATCGCTTCCGGCTCGACTGGCGCGACGCGGCGGGGAGCGCCGCGTCGCGCCTGCTGATCCTGCGCAAGGATCCGGTCGACAGCCTGATCGACACCGAGCGGCGCACGGAGTTCTCCGCCTACCGCGCCTTCCACGGCTCGGCGGTGCCGGTGCCGGAGATGCTCTACCTCGAGGAGGACGAGCGCCACCTCGGCAGCCCGTTCTTCGTGGCCGAGCAGATCGCCGGCTTCGAGGCCGGGCCGATGCAGTTGCTGGGCCCGCCCTACGCCGACCATCACGCGGCCTACGCCGAGAAGAAGTGGACGATCCTCGGCGAAATCGCCAAGGCCGATCCGGCGGCGCTCGGGCTGACCGGGAGCATGGAGGCGCCGGCGCTGGACGCCTGCTGGCGCCGCGAGCTCGATCACTGGGAGGCCATCCTCGACGCCGACGCCCTGGAGCCCCTGCCGATCATCCGCGCGGCGATCCGCTGGCTCAGGGCCAATCCGCCGCCGCCGGCGCAGAAGCTGAGCGTGGTGCACGGCGACTATCGGACCGGCAATTTCCTCTACGACCAGGCCGGCGGCATCCACGGCGTCCTCGACTGGGAGATGGCGCACCTGGGCGATCCGCTGGAGGACCTGGGCTGGAGCTTCAACCCGATCTGGCGCTGGGGGCGGCCGGGCTTGGTGGGCGGCCTGGCGCCGCGGGACCAGGCGATCGCGATCTGGGAGCGGGCCAGCGGCCTGAAGGCCGATCCGGCGGCGCTGCACTGGTGGGAGCTCTTCAACTGCGTGAAGGGGCAGGGGATCTGGGTCTCCTCCTCCAAGGCCTTCGCCGACGGCAAGAACCGCGACCCGATCCTGGCCTTCTCCGGCTGGCTGATGGGCAATGCGCAGGATCGGGCCGCGCTGGAAGTGATGGGTAAGCTGTGAAGCCAGAGCCCCCCGCCATGCTCGGCCAGCTCGCCGCCTGGCTGACCCGCGACCTCGCGCCGGGCGTCGCGCCCTACCAGCAAAGCGCGCTCGGGCTCTCGGCCGGGCTGATCGGCATGACCATCGAGGAGGCCGACCGCGCCGTCGCCCGCCGGGTGGAGGAGAACGCCGCCATCCGCGGGTTGCTGGCCCGCGGCGCGGACCTGGTGGAGGCCCGGCTCTCGGCGCGGCTGCAGGCGCTGGCCGAGGGACGGGACGAGAGCCTGCTGGTCTCGGCGCTGGAGGCGGGCAACGCGACCCTGCGCGCCGCCCTCATCGACCTGCACGCCGCCGTCGAGGCCCTGGAGGGCGAGGCGGCTCGGGCGCTGGAGGCCGACATCTGGGCGGAACTGCGCGCCTCGACCGAACGGCGGCGGCTGAGCGCGGGGACGGTCTGAGCGCCTTCCGCCATTCGCGAGAAGCCTGACGGCCCAGGCCTTCGGCGAGGCGCGGCCCCCCAGGTCAGCCAGGGCGTTTCCGGCGCACCGGCGACACGAAGAGGTCCGGCTGCGCCCGCGTTTCCAGCACCTTCCAGTCGCCATCGCCGTCAAGCAGCTTGATGGGCACGCTCGCCATCACGGCGGGGTCGATCATGCGCCCGTTCACCGCGAAGCGGCCGTCGGGGGTCTCGTTGCGCGACTTGTAGTGGGTCAGGCCGCCGCAGACGGTGCAGTGGCAGAACTGCAGGCGGTGGTTCCGCCAGGAATATTCGCCGACCGCGCCGGGTTCGGCGATCAGACGCACCGACTTGCGGGTGTAATAGGCCCACATGGCGCCGTACCTGCGGCAGACCGAGCAGTTGCACTGGGTCACCGAGCGGGGCTTGCGGGCGATCTCAAGGCGCACCGCACCGCAGTGGCAGGCGGCATGGATCGCCGCGGCGCCTCTGGATTGGGCTGGCATGTCCGTCTCTCCCGTTCGGCTATGAGCGCAAGAAATTGCTGCGAATTATTCTCAAGAGACCAGTTGACGCACGATTGTGTCAGTCCTCTTCCATCTTGCTCACGAAATTGGCAGAATGGCCAAGCATGGCTCAGTTGCTCAAAGCTCGCGCCTAGATAAGACGCTCGACGGCCCACCCCTGGACGTCGAGGTCGGCGTCGCGGGTGCAAACCAGTAAACTGATGGCAGGAACCAGGCGGGACCGGATAGGAGGCCGGAAACGTCTCTAAAGTCGAGTGCGGTCGAGAGGACGGCTTATGGATATGAAGCGACAGGGTCTCTACGACCCCCGGAACGAGCATGACGCCTGCGGCGTGGGCTTCGTCGCCAATATCAAAGGCGTCAAGTCGCACGAGATCGTCCAGCAGGGCCTGCAGATCCTGCTCAACATCGACCACCGCGGCGCGGTGGGCGCCGACCCGCTGGTGGGCGACGGCGCCGGCGCGCTGATCCAGATTCCCGACGCCCTGCTGCGGGACTGGGCCGGCAAGGAAGGCGTCGAGCTGCCGCCGCCGGGCGACTATGCGGTGGCCATGTGCTTCCTGCCGCGCGACGAACGCGCGCGGGACGTGGCGATCGGCCAGTTCGAGCACTTCATCCGCGTCGAGGGGCAGTTCCTGCTCGGCTGGCGCGACGTGCCGACCAACACCGACGGCCTCGGCAAGACCGTGCTGGAAGAGATGCCGGTGATCCGTCAGGCGATCATCGCCAAGGGCCCGAAGATCCGCGACCAGGACCACTTCGAGCGCAAGATCCTGTCGATCAGGAAGCAGACCCAAAACCCGCTGATCGCCCTGGCCGAGAAGCACCAGCTGCCGGAGCTGGCGGACCTCTACATGCCGTCGTTCTCGACGCGGACGGTCTGCTACAAGGGCCTCTTGCTCGCCGGCCAGGTGGGGACCTTTTACGAGGATCTCGCCAACCCGCTGAC
>DASPLZ010000080.1:0-7045 GCA_035627295.1 Phenylobacterium sp.
GCGCTTCGCTTCACGCTCACCGCCATGAGCGGCCAGGCGCGCGACATCAAGCTCTCGCGCCAGCGCATCGAGGGCTACCGCAACTTCGGCACCAAGCTCTGGAACGCCGCGCGCTTCTCGCAGATGAACGAGTGCGTCCGCGCCCCGGGCTTTGACCCCGCCGCGGTGCAGCAGCCGATCAACCGCTGGATCCGCGGGGAGACCGCCAAGGCGGCGGCGGAGATCACCCGCGCGCTGGAGGGCTGCGGCTTCGATGCGGCGGCGGGTGCGCTCTACCGCTTCGTCTGGAACACCTTCTGCGACTGGTACCTGGAGTTCGCCAAGCCCATCCTGAACGGCGACGACGAGGCCGCCCGCGCCGAGACCCGCGCCACCACCGCCTGGGCGCTGGACGAGATCCTGAAGCTCCTGCACCCCATCTCGCCGTTCCTCACCGAGGAGCTGTGGGACAAGACCGCCGAGTTCGGCTCAGCCCGCGACGGCCTCCTGATCACCGCCGCCTGGCCCGACCTGCCGCAGAGTTACGTCGACCCGGCGGCCGATGCGGAGATCAACTGGCTGGTCGCCCTGATCACCGAGGTGCGCCAGGTCCGCGCCGAGATGAACGTGCCGCCCGGCGCGCGCATCCCCCTGGCGGTGATCGGCGCCGACGCCGAGGTCTCCGCGCGCCTGAAGCGTCACGGCGACCTGATCCGCACGCTCGGCCGCCTGGACTCCATCCGCGAGGCCGAGGCGCCGGCCGCCGGCTCGGCCCTCTTCGTGGTCGGCGAGACCACCGGCGCCCTGGCGGTGGCCGACTTCATCGACGTGCCTTCGGAGAAGGCGCGCCTCGCCAAGGAGATCGCCGCGCTCTCCGCCGACATCGAGCGCACCGGAAAGAAGCTCGCCAACGCCGACTTCGTCGCCCGCGCGCCGGAGGAGGTGGTGGAGGAGAACCGCGAACGCCTGGCCGAGGCCGAAGGCGCGCGCGAGAAGCTCTCCGCGGCGCTTGAGCGGCTGGAGGCGATGGCCTGAATCCTTCTCCCGGTCGGGAGAAGGAAAGACGCGCCGCAAGGCGCGGCGAGGATGAGGGCCTGCGCTCTTTCCGGAGAGGTCCCAGGGCCTCACCCTCCCCATCGGCTGCGCCGATGGGATTTCCCTCTCCCTCCCTGGAGAGGGGGCGCCGCTCACTGAACGCTGTTCACCTCCAGCGCTTGCACGCTTTGCCCGCCTATGCTTCGTCGCCCGCAAGGCCGCGCTCACCTAGCGGCAGGGTTCGAGGAAACGCCGATGACCGATACGCCGCAGCTTCCCGCCGGCTGGCCCGCCATGTCGATCGACGAGGCCAACGCCCTGATCACCGCGCCCGGCACGCCGCTGGAGCTGGAGGAGAAGGTGATCCGCGGCGTGAAGCTGAAGGTGTTCAAGAACGCCCCGCCGTCCCTGCGAAGCGTGGTCGAGGCGGGCCGCGCGCACGGCGAGAAGATCTTCCTGGTCTACGAGGACGAACGCGTCAGCTTCGAGGCCTTCCACCGCGCGGTGGCCGCCCTGGCGAGCGAGCTGACCGCCCAGGGGGTCGTCAAGGGCGACCGGGTGGCGGTGATCATGCGCAACGTGCCCGAATGGCCGGTGGCCTTCTACGCCGCCGCCGCGATCGGCGCGATCGTCACCCCGCTGAACGCCTGGTGGACCGGCGCGGAGCTGGAATACGGCCTGACCGACTCGGGGACCAAGGTCGCGCTGATGGACGCCGAGCGCTACGAGCGCATGACCGAGCACCTGCCCAACTGCCCGGACCTGCAGCGCGTCTATGTCAGCCGAGCCGTGGAGGAGATCAGCCACCCGCAGGTCACCAAGCTGGAGAGCGTCATCGGCGCGCCGCCGCAGTACGCCGAACTGCCCGACCGGCCGCTGCCCCCCTGCGAGCTCGACCCCGAAGACGACGCCACGATCTTCTACACCTCCGGCACCACCGGAAAGCCGAAGGGCGCGCTGGCCACCCACCGGGCGGTGAACAACAACATCCCGACCGCCGCCGCCGTCGGCGCCCGGTCGTTCCTCCGCCGCGGCGAGCAGCCGCCCGCGCCGGACCCGGACGCGCCGCAGCGCTCCATGCTGCTCAGCGTGCCGTTCTTCCACGCCACCGGCTGCATCGCGATCCTCAACCCCAGCCTCGCGGGCGGCGGCAAGATCGTGATGATGCACAAGTGGGACGTGATCCGCGCCTTCGAGCTGATCGAGCGCGAGAAGATCCAGGCCGCCGGCGGCGTGCCGACCATCGCCTGGCAGCTGATCGAGCATCCCTTGCGGGCCAACTACGACCTCTCCTCGCTGGTCTCCGTCAGCTACGGCGGCGCGCCCTCGGCGCCGGAGCTGGTTCGCAAGATCAAGGAGACCTTCCCGGCCTCGCAGCCCGGCAACGGCTGGGGCATGACCGAGACCTGCGCCACCGTCACCTCAAACGGCTCGGAGGACTACATCGCCCGGCCCGACAGCTGCGGCCCGGCCGCGCCCGGCGCCGAGATCAAGATCATGAGCCTGGACGGCGACCGCGAGCTGCCGCGCGGCGAGGTGGGCGAGCTCTGGGCCCGCGGGCCGCAGGTGGTGAAGGGCTACTGGAACAAGCCGGAGGCCACCGCCGAGACCTTCGTCGACGGTTGGGTGAAGACCGGCGACCTGGCGCGCATCGACCCCGAGGGCTTCTGCTTCATCATCGACCGGGCCAAGGACATGCTGATCCGCGGCGGCGAGAACATCTACTGCGTCGAGGTGGAGAACGTCCTCTACGACTATCCCGGCGTGATGGACGCGGCCGTGGTCGGCATCCCGCACCGCACGCTGGGCGAGGAACCGGCGGCCGTGGTCACCCTCAAGCCCGGCGCGGAGGCCACTGAGGACCAGCTGCGCGCCCACGTCGCCGAGCATCTGGCGGCCTTCAAGGTGCCGGTGCGGGTGGTCTTCTGGCACGAGACCCTGCCGCGCAACGCCAACGGCAAGATCTTGAAGACCGAGCTGAAGAAGGTCTTCGAGACCGAACCGCAGGGGGTCTAACTCCCTCTCCCGGCCGGGAGAGGGAAACCCGCGCCGTCAGGCGCGGGAGGGTGAGGGCCTCCGGCCTTTCCGGAGAGTCCGCAAGCCCTCATCCTCGCCGCGCGTGCCGCGCGTCTTTCCTTCTCCCGACCGGGAGAAGGATGTCAGTCCACCACCTGATAACGCCCGTCGCGCCCTTCGCAGACCCGCACGAAGCGCCGCTCGACACCGCCGTCCGGCAGGTAGATCGGGCTCTCGGCCAGGGTGCAGCCGTCGGCGGTCGGGCGGTTGGCCGGATAGTAGTCGCGGCTCCAGCTGTCGCGGCCGCGGTGGTAGTTGTCGTAGGCGTAGCCCTGGTCATAGCGGCCGTAGTCGCCGCGATAGGGGTAGCGGCCGTCGGCGTAGCGGCCGTCATAGCTGCTGTCGTAGTAGCCCGAGCGGTAGCTGTCGCAGGCCGCCGAGGAGTTGCCGACCGCGGCGCCCACGCCCGCGCCCAGGGCGCCGCCGAGCAGCGAGCCCTCGGTGCGCACGCCGCTGGCCGCGGCGTTGGAGCCGATCACCGCACCCAGCGCGCCGCCGATCAGGGCGCCGGCCACGCCGCGGTTGGTCTTCTCGCGACGGCACGGGTCGTAATAGGAGTCGCCGCGGCTGTCGTAGTAGCCTTGCGCCGAGGCGAAGGTCGGCGCGGCGAGGCCGGCCAGCACAGTGGCGCCGGCGGCGGCGGCCACGGCGGCGCGGGCGATGATGGAGCGGTGGGTCATTGGTGGTTGGTCCCTCAGGGAGGCTTGTCCGTTACGGCGCAGGTTGGCGGTCGCTGCCTGAACGGCGGTTGATCGGGCCGTTCATCTTCGTTCATTTCGTTGAATCGATGGCGGGCGCCGAAGCGTAATGGCCCGCCGCCCGGAGCGTTCCGCGCCCAAGCCGGCGCGTGTTGAAGAGCTGATCATCGCAAGGATGGGCTCGGGCGGCGACGGGGTGGCCGAGGGGCCGGTCTTCGCGCCCTTCACCCTGCCGGGCGAGCGGGTGTCGGCCAGCGTCGCCGGCGACCGGGCTGACCTCCTCGAGGTGCTGTCGCCCAGCCCCGAGCGCACGGCGCCGCCATGCCCGCACTTCGGCGCCTGCGGCGGCTGCGCCCTGCAGCACTGGGACCACGCCGCCTACCTCGCCTGGAAGGTGGAGGAGCTCGCCCGCACCCTGGCCCGCGCCGGGCTGGGGGGCGAGATGCTGCCCGCCCACGCCAGCCCGCCGGGCTCGCGCCGCCGGGTGGCGCTGCACGCCCGCAAGGGAAGCCGCGAGGCGGCGCGCCTCGGCTTCAAGGCCCGACGCTCGTGGGACCTTGTGGAGATCGCCGTCTGCCCGATCTCCGACCCGCGCATCGAGGCGGCCCTGCCGGCCCTGGCGAGGCTGGCCGCGCCGCTGTTCGAGCACCCGAAATCCGCGCCCAGCCTGCACGTCACCGTCACCGACACGGGGCTCGACATCGACATCACCGGCGTCGAGCGCCGCTCCGGCGGCCTCTCGGGCGACGCGCGCATGCGGCTGGCCGAGACGGCGGCCGAGGCCGGCTTCGCCCGCGTCACCCTCGACGGCGAGCCCGCCAACGCCGCCCGCCCGGCGCGGGTGACCTTCGGCCGCGCAACCGTCGACCTGCCGCCGGGCGCCTTCCTGCAGGCGACACCGCAGGCCGAGGCCGCCTTGGCCGCCTTCGCCCTGGAGGCCGCAGCCGGCGCGGCGCGCATCGCCGACCTCTATTGCGGCGTCGGCACCTTCGCCCTGCGCCTGGCCGAGATCGCGCCCGTCCAGGCCGCCGACTTCGCCGCGCCCGCCGTCCGCGCCCTCTTGGCGGCGACCGGGGCGACGCCCGGCCTGAAGGCCGTCGCCGCCGAGGCCCGCGACCTCGTTCGTCGGCCGGTGCTGGCCGACGAACTGAAGAAGGTCGACGTCGCGGTGATCGACCCGCCGCGCGCCGGCGCCGCTGAACAGACTGCCCAGCTGGCGAGGTCGAAGGTCGCGCGGGTGATCGCGGTCTCCTGCAATCCGACCACCTTCGTGCGCGACGCGCGGGCGCTGGTCGACGTGGGCTTCCGGCTGGAGCGCGTGCTGCCGGTCGACCAGTTCCTGTGGTCGCCGCACATGGAGCTGGCGGCGGTGTTCAATCGCTGAAGCGAACCCCTCTCCCTGAGGGAGAGGGAAATCCGTCGGCGAAGCCGGCGGGAGGGTGAGGGGCTCGGGCCTCTCCGGACAGGCCGCAAGCCCTCAACCTCGCCGCGCCTGCGGCGCGTCTTTCCTTCTCCCGACCGGGAGAAGGAGGTCAGCCGAACAGTCCCAACTGGTCCCCCGGCCGCGGCGGGACCCGGAACTTGCCAAGATCGAGCGGCGGCGGGTCGCGGTCCAGCCCGAAGGCCTTCTTCGCGCGCCGGAAGCGCTGGCTCATCAGGTCGGCGATGGGGCCCTGGCCGGTCATCCTGACGCCCCAGTTCATGTCGTAGTCGCGCCCGCCGCGCATCTGGCGCACCAGCGACATCACCCGGCCGGCGCGGTCCGGATGGTCGGTCTCCAGCCACTCGCGGAAGAGGTCCTTGATCTCCAGCGGCAGCCTGAGCGCTACATAGCCCGCGCCCACGGCGCCGGCCTTGGCGGCGGCCTCCAGCACCGCCTCGCCCTCGTGGTCGTTGAGGCCGGGGATCACGGGGGCGAACATCACGACGGTCGGCACCCCCGCCTCCGAGAGCCGCCGCAGGGCCTCCAGCCGCTTGGGCGGGGTGGCCGCGCGCGGCTCCATGCTGCGCGCCAGCTTGCGGTCCAGCGAGGTGATCGAGATCGCCGCCCGCACCAGGTTGTCGGACGCCATCTCGGCCAGGATGTCGAGGTCGCGCTGGATCAGCGCCGACTTGGTGATGATCGAGAAGGGGTGGCGAAAGCGCTGCAGCACCTCCAGCACCTGGCGGGTGACCCGCAGCTTGCGCTCCACCGGCTGGTAGGGGTCGGTGTTCCCGCCGACGTGGATGATCTGCGGCTTGTAGCGGGGCGCGGAGAGCTCCCGCTCCAGCAGCGCGCCCGCCTGCGGCTTGAAGAACAGCTTGGATTCGAAATCGAGCCCCGGCGAGAGGCCCATGTAGGCGTGCGCGGGTCGGGCGTAGCAGTAGATGCAGCCGTGCTCGCAGCCCCGGTAGGGGTTGATCGAGCGCGAAAAGCCGACATCCGGACTGTCGTTCTTGGCGATGATGGTCTTGGCCTTCTCCGGCTGCAGCTCGGTGCGCAGCGGGGGAGGGGCCTCGTCCTCCACGGTCCAGCCGTCGTCGAAGGCTTCCTGCGTCAGCGCCTCGTAGCGGCCCGAGGCGTTGGAGCGCGCGCCGCGGCCGCGCAGCTGCTGGGTGAAGGTGGACACCGCGCGAGCCTATCACCGTGCGTGAACAAAACAAGAACAAGACGCGTCTGCGCCAACTTTTCCGCCGCCCATGTCACATCCGCCGGCGCCGTCTCGTCTGGTCTGCATCATCCTGAAAGGAGACCGAAGATGAGCCGCCTGAACCCCTGGATCGCCGCGCCCGAGGCCATGAACCAGCTGGTCGAGTTTTCCATGGCCCAGGCCAGGGACAGCGTCGAGGAGAGCCTGCAGCACCTGATCAAGATCCGCGCATCGCAGATCAACGGCTGCGCCGTCTGCCTGCACATGCACACCGCCGAGGCCCGCAAGCACGGCGAGAGCGAGGCGCGCATCTACCTGCTCGACGCCTGGCATGAGGCCGGCGTCTTCACCGCCCGCGAGAAGGCCGCCCTGGCCTGGGCCGACGCGCTCACCCGCCTTTCCGAGACGCGCGCGCCGGACGAGGCCTATGATGCCGTCACCGCCGAGTTCACCGATGAGGAGGTGGTCAAGCTGACCATGCTCATCAACGCGATCAACGCCTTCAACCGCTTCGGCGTCGGCTTCCGCTCGCCGCCGATCGGCCTGAAGAAGGCGGCCTGACCGTGCGGGCGGACGACGCGGCGGCCACCTTCGACCCGCACCGCGCCAGGCTGGTGCGGGTCGCCT
>DASPLZ010000081.1:0-2184 GCA_035627295.1 Phenylobacterium sp.
CAGTTCTCGTCCACCTGGAAGGCGCCCCTGGCCAGCACATAGCTGCGCGAGGTCTTCTCGCCGAACCGATCGCCGTTGCCGTCGAAGTCGGAGTCGTGGGTGTAGCCGAAGCGGGCGTCTACGATCCCCGAATAGAAGCGCTTGCGGTAGCGCAGGTTCAGGAACGGGTTCACGTCGCCGTTGATCTGCGGGCTGATCACCAGGTCCTGGTAGGGCGAGATGCGCCAGTAGTAGGGCTGCTCGTAGGAGACGCCGCGCCGGTCCGACGCGCCCAGCTTCGGCGGCAGGAAGCCCGAGCGCGCCTCCGCCTGCGGGTCGGCGTGCCAGAACACCGGCAGGTAGAGGAAGGGCACCCCCTTCACGCGGATGCGGGCGTTCTCGTAGCGGACGATCTTGTTCTTCTTGTCCTGCGTCACCCGGTCGGCCTCGATCGACCAGGTCGGGTCCGGGTCCTTCGCGCACACCGGGCAGGGGGTGTAGATCGCCTTGTTGAGCTCGTTGACGTTCTCGTTGCGCTTCACCGCGGTGGCGGCGGCGATCTTGATGTTCTGGGTCAGGCGCGCGGAGAAGGCGGTGGCGACGCCGGCGCGCATCTCGTCGTCCAGCACTACCTCGTCGGCGAACTCGGCCGTGCCGTCCGGGTTGATGATCTGCACGTCGCCCTTGGCGGTGATGACGCCGGTGGCTTCGTTGTAGACCACCTCCTCGGCCCGGAGCGTCCGGCCCGCCTGCCGGGCCTCCACCGAGCCCTTGGCGGTGGCGACCTTGGTCTCGTCGTTGCGGGTGACGAGGTCGGCTTCGAGGTAGACCGGCTGGTCGGTGTCCTCCGGGGTCGGCGCGACCTGCGCATGCGCGCAGGCGGCGAGCGCCAGCCAGGCGCCCATGGCGCAGCCGGCCAGCAGGCGGGCCTTGCGCACGGTCGCCGCGAAACGCGGACCATCATTCATCAACCGCACGCGTTCCTCAAAGTCAGGAGCGCCCCCTTGGAAAGACCCGATAGCCGACCGGCCGGCCGATTCAACCATCTTCGGTGTAGCAAAGCAGAGTCACGCCGCACAGCATCACCACCGCCGGCGGCGCCCAGGCGGCCGAAAAGGCCGAGATCAGGCCCGCCTTGGCCAGGGCGCCGGAGAAGGCGTTGAGAAAGTAGAAGATGAAGCCCAGCGCCACGCCAGAGCCCGCCACCATCGCCATCCCGCCCAGCCGCACGAGCCGCAGCGAGAAGGCCGCGGCCATCACCGCCATGGCCGCCAGCAGCAGGGGCGTCGCCAGGAGCTGCTGCAGCCGCAGCCGATAGGCGCCGGCGCCGAACCCGGCCTGCTCGGTCTGGGCGATGGCCGCCGGCAGCCGCCAGAAGGCGATCTCGTTGGGCGTCGCGAACCGCTCCACCGCGCCCTTCGGGTCGAGGGTGGAGGGCAGGGAGAGCTGTTCGGTGCGCACCGCGCCCGCGCCGGGGCTGGCCTCGCGCACGTCGGTCAGCCGCCAGAAGCCCGGCAGCAGCCGCGCCTCCCGCGCCTCCAGCCGACGGCGGAATTCGGGAATCCCCTCGGCGTTCTTCTGGTAGATGAACAGCGAGACGCCCTTCAGCACCGCCTTGCCGTCCTCCAGCGAGCGGCTCTGGGCATGGATGACCATCTGGGTGCGCTCGTCGCCCTGGCGCAGCCAGACGTCCTTGGGCGCATCGTCCAGGTAGTTCTCCATGAGGCGGGCGCGGATCGCCTCGAATTCGGCGTTCAGATAGGCGGCGGCCGGGTTGACCGCCGTCACCGCCAGCACCCCGACCAGGAACGCCGCCACGCCGGCCGGCGCGATGAACCGCCAGGCCGAAACGCCCGCCGCGCGCATGGCGGTCAGCTCGCTGGAGCGGTTCAGCGCCACGAAGGCGCCCAGGGTGCCGAACAGGAAGGCGAACGGCAGCAGCACCAGCATCAGGGCCGGGGTCTTCAGCAGGGTCAGGCCGAGGATCTGGGTGAAGCTCACCTCGGCGCGCACGCCGAGGTCGCGGGCCGTCTCCACCAGGTCGATCAGCAGGATCAGCGAGGTGATCACCGCGAACGCGATGGTCGCCCCGGCGATGGTGCGGCCGAGCACATAGATCCCCAGCCGCCCGAAGCCCGGCCTGTTCATGCCGCCCTCGCCAGGGCCGCGCCACGGAAGGGCAGGGGGCGGCTCGGCTGTCCGCGG
>DASPLZ010000082.1:0-10908 GCA_035627295.1 Phenylobacterium sp.
GCCGGAGAAACATTTACGCGGACCGTAAACATAGAAGCTCTTCTCGGCCGTTTCTTCGAGCGTGAGCTTGCCCTGCCGCAGCCCGTAGACGTTCGCCAGCCGCGCCGATTTTTCCGGCGCCAGATAAAAGCACGTATCGACCATCCGCAGGGGCCGGAAGATCCGCTCTTCGAAAAACCGATCGAGCGGCATGCCTGATACGACTTCGACGAGGTAGCCGAGGACGTCGGTGGAGATCGAATAGTTCCACGCCTCTCCCGGCGAGAACTCCAGCGGCATCCGGGCGAGCTCGGTCATCGTCTCGGCCAGGGTGCGCGTCCCCGGATGATCGGCGATGGCCGCGCGGCGATAGGCGGCGTCGAGGTTGCCGCGGTTCTGGAAGCCGTAGGTCAGGCCCGAGGTGTGGCGCAAAAGGTCGATCACCTGCATCGGCCGGGCGACCGGCCTGGTCTGGAAGAGCTGCGGCCCGCCGGCGACGAAGACGCCGAGGTTCGCCCACTCCGGGATGAACTTCGCCACCGGGTCGTCCAGGGCGACGAGGCCCTCCTCGACCAGCATCATGATCGCCACCGAGGTGATCGGCTTGGTCATCGAATAGATGCGGAAGATGGTGTCGCTCTCGACCGGCTTGCCGCGCTCCACGTCGCGCAGGCCGATCAGGGCCTCGTGCGCCGGTTCGCCGCGCCGGGCGATCAGGAGCTGCGCGCCGGGCAGCCGTCCGGGCGCCACGTACCGTTCGCGCAGGAATTCGCCAATGCGCTCCAGGCGGTCCTTCGAGAAACCCAAGCGTCCGGCCTTGCTCATGGGCGGTCCTCCTGCGGCGACTAAAGCCGATCAGCGGCTTCGCCCGCAACTGGCCGCTTTTCAGAACCAACGGTACGTCAAAACCCTCTGTTTACCCTTTTCCGGCAACCCTTGAGCGAAGAGCAGGGGAAGCGCGCATGGCGGGGATCAAGGGTCAGGCGCCTGGGCGCCGCCGGTCGAGCCGGGTGAAGGACGCCGAACGCGCCAGTGAGCTGCTGCGCGAGGCGGCGGGCATTCACATCTGGCGCTACGATCCCGAGCAGAACCTCTACGAGTTCGATCCTGACCTCTCCAAGCCGATCGCCCAGCGCAAGCGCGAGGCCGGCAGCGACATCCGCCAGTCGGAGCGGGTGCAGAACCAGATCCACCGCGACGACGGCGCCCGGGTCGGCGAATCCTGGATGCGGACGGTGGGCACCGGCGACCTGGACATCCTCGAATACCGTCACCGCAGCGTCGACGGCAGCGGCTGGGGAAAGGTGCGCACGGCCTGGCGCGGGGTCCGCGAGACCGCCGGCGGCCAGTGGGAAGTGCTCGGCATCACCCAGGACATCACCGAACTGGCCAACGCCCGCGACGCGGCGCTGGAGGCCACCGAGGCCAAGTCGCAGTTCCTGGCCAACATCAGCCACGAGATCCGCACTCCCATGAACGGCGTGCTGGGGGTGCTGCACCTGCTCAAGGGCGAGGTCGGGCTGTCGCCGGAAGGCCGCCGGCTGCTGGACGAGGCGATCGGCTGCGGCGCCATGCTGTCCGAGCTGCTCAATGACGTCATCGACCTTTCACGGATCGAGCTCGGCCGCCTGACGCTCGCCAGCGAGCCGGTGGACCCGGTCAGCGCGCTCGACAGCGTGCTCGGCATGCTGCGCCCGCAGGCCGAGGCCAAGGGACTCTATCTGCGGGGCGTGGCCGCCGCCGGCCTGGGCTGGATGGCGGGCGATCCCGTCCGCCTGCGCCAGGTGCTCTACAACCTCGTGGGCAATGCGGTGAAGTTCACCGCCGAGGGCGGCGTCGAGGTTCGCATGACCATGGTCCAGGCCGATGGCCCGCGCCTCAGGATCGAGGTGGAGGACACCGGCATCGGCGTGCCCGAGGCGCAGCAGCCGCATGTCTTCGAGCAGTTCCGCCAGGCCGACGGCGCGGCCACCCGCAAGCACGGCGGCGCGGGCCTGGGCCTAGCCATCACCAAGCACCTGGCCGGCCTGATGGGCGGCGAGGTCGGCCTCACCAGCCGCGAGGGCGAGGGCTCGCTCTTCTGGTTCGAGATCCCGGCGCCGCCCGCACAGGCGCCCGCCGAGGCCGAGCCGCAGGAGGCGCTGTGGCTGGAAGGCCTGCGCGTGCTGGTCGTCGAGGACAATCCGACCAACCGGATGATCGCCACCAAGCTGCTGGAGGGCCTGGGGGCGACGGTGGAGACCGCCGAGGACGGCGCGCAGGGGGTGGAGGCCGTGCAGCGCAGCCTCTTCGACCTCATCTGCATGGACATCCAGATGCCGGTGATGGACGGGGTCACGGCCGCCAGGGCCATCCGCGCCCTGCCCGGGCGCGCGGGCCGCACGCCGATCCTGGCGACCACCGCCAATGTGCTGGCCCACCAGGTCGAGGACTACCGCGCCGCCGGCATGGACGGCGCCGTCGCCAAGCCGCTGTCGCCGGCGGCCCTGCTGAGCGAGATCGCCCGGGTGGCCAACTGCAACAGCGTCGAGGACGAGAGCGGCGAGGCGCTCAGCGCCTAGGGGGCCTCGCGCCCTAGCGGCGCGCGTCCTTGGTGATGGCCTGGCCGAACCAGCTGATCACGCCGGTGACGATGGCGGCGAGCACGCCCGCGCCCAGGCCGTCGATGGCGAATCCGGGCAGCAGCCAGGCGACCAGCCCCAGCATGGCGGCGTTCACCACCAGCAGGAACAGGCCCAGCGTCACGAGCGTGATCGGCAGGGTGAGGATGGTGATCACCGGCCGGATGATGGCGTTCACCACCCCGAGCAGCAGCGCCGCCAGGGCCAGGGTGACGAGGTCGTCCACCCGCACGCCGGCGATCAGCAGGTCGGCCACCCAGAGGCCCAGGGCGGCGATCACCGCCCGGATCAGGAATGCTCGCATCCGATGCGCCTCCCAAGGCGTCGCCAAAAGCTTGACCATGAACATGAGGGGACGCGCCGCCGCGCGCAATGGCTGGCGCTCAGCCCGCGTGCCGGCCCGGCTTCCGCCCGCGGGGCCGCGCGGCTAGACGGGACCCATGACCGCCCGCGTGATCGCCGTCAGCCGCAGCCCGCGGCACGCCTTCTCCAAGACCCCGGCCCTGGCGATCCGGCTGGTCGCCGGCCTCGGCGTCGAGGGCGACGCCCACGCCGGGCCGACGGTGAAGCACCGCTCCCGCGTCGCCCGCGACCCCGGCCAGCCGAACCTGCGCCAGGTGCACCTGATTCACGCCGAGCTGTTCGACGAACTGGCCGGGCAGGGCTTCAGCGTCGGCCCGGGCGACATCGGCGAGAACCTCACCACGCGGGGGATCGACCTCCTGGGCCTCGCTGAAGGCGCGCGCCTGCGGCTCGGCGAGACGGCGCTCGTCGAGGTGACCGGCCTGCGCAATCCCTGCCTGCAGCTCGACCGCTTCGCTCCGGGCCTCATGCAGGCCTGCCTCGGCCGCGACGCCGCCGGCGGCCTGGTGCGCAAGGCCGGCGTCATGGGCGTGGTGCTGGCCGGCGGCGAGGTCGCGCCGGGCGACCCGATCGACATCCTTCCGCCTTCCGGCCTGCGGCGGCCTTTGCGTCCCGTCTGAGCCGGCGGCGAGATCGCGTCACGGCAAGGTCTAGCCGCGGCCCTCCTCCGCCCCCTATGCTGGCCGGATTGAAGACCGCCCCAGAGGCGGCCACCGGAGGATATTTGAAGCATGTCGGCCCCCAGCATTAATCCCAACGGAACCCTCAAGGGCAAAGTCGCCCTGGTCACCGGCGCCAGCCGCGGCATCGGCGAGGCCATCGCCGCGCGGCTCGCCATGGAAGGCGCCAAGGTGGTGGTCTCGGCCCGCACCGCCGCCGAGGGCGAAAGCCGCCTGCCCGGCACGCTGGCCGACACCGTCGACCGCATCAACAAGGCCGGCGGCCACGCTACCCTGGTGAAGGCCGACCTCGCCCAGGCCGCCGAGCGCGAGAAGCTGATCGAGGAGGCGGAGAACGCCTACAACGCCCCCATCGACATCCTGATCAACAACGCCGCCATCACCTATTTCATGCCGGTGACCGAGTTCACCGAGAAGCGCTTCAAGCTGATGATGGAGGTGCAGGTCTATGCGCCCTTCCACCTCGCCCAGCTCGTCCTGCCCGGCATGATCGCGCGCAAGTCGGGCTCCATCGTCAACATCTCCTCGCCCGCCGGCCTGCATCCCAAGCCGCCCTACCGCGGCGGGCGCGGCGGCACGGTCTACGGCATGTGCAAGGCCGCGCTGGAGCGCTTCACCACGGGCCTGGCCAGCGAGGTGCAGGCCGACGGCGTGGCGGTGAACGTGGTCTCGCCTGGCCTCGTCGACACCCCCGGCGTGGCCGTGCACGGCCTGATCAACGAGCAGTCCAAGGACCGCGTGCAGCCGATCGAGTACATCGCCGAGGCGGTCTACCAGCTGGCCAAGGCCGATCCGGCGACCATGACCGGCCGCATCGACTACGCCGAGCCGCTGCTCAAGGAGCTGGGGCTGAAGCCCTCTGCTTTGGTGTAGCCGCCAAATCCTCCCCCATGCTGCGCAGCGGAATGGGGGAGGGGGACCGCCCCCGGGCTCGGCCGAAGGCCGACCCGAGGACAGGCTACGCGGTGGAGGGGGCGAGGTTCTGCACTGAGAGTCAGCAAGGACGCGCCGGCGAAAACCTGCTGACGCTCCTTCCAAGTCGCGCCCCCTCCACCGCTTCGCGGTCCCTCTCCCCCGCAGGCGGGGAGGATTTGGTCGCGTCGGCGTATTGGCTGCCTGATGGGGCCGGTGTAGGCGGCGTGTTGGAGGGGACCTCCTATGCCGCAGATTCGCCCGCTGACGCCCGCCGAGGTGGAGGCCGCCGCGCCCGCGCTGGCGGACCTCACGCTGGACTGCGTGGCGGGCGGCGCCTCGATCGGCTTCATGGATGGAATCACCCGCCAAGAGGCCGAGGGCTTCTGGCGCGGCGTCGCCGCCGCCGCCGACGGCCGCGTGGTGCTGGTCGCCGAGGACGCCGAAGGCCTGGTCGGCACGGTGCAGATGGTCCCCGCCGGCATGCCCAACCAGCCGCATCGCTTCGACATCGCCAAGATGCAGGTCCATCGGCGCGCCCGGCGGCAGGGGATCGGCGAGGCCCTGATGCGCGCCGCCGAGGCCGCGGCGCTCGAACGCGGGCGCACCGTCGGCGTGCTCGACACCGCCGACGCCACCGCCGCCCGGCTCTATGAACGCTGCGGCTGGGTCAGGGTCGGCGAGATCCCCGCCTACGCCCTCCTGCCCAACGGCGAGCTCTGCGGAACCACCTTCTACTACCGGCGGCTCGCATGAGCGCCCTCGGCGCGGCCTTCATCATCGCCGCCGCCTTCGTGACCGCCACGCTCTCGGGCGTCTTCGGCATGGCCGGCGGCCTGGTGCTCATGGGCTGCCTGGCGCTGGTGCTGCCGGTCTCGGCGGCGTTCGTGACCCACGGCCTGCTGCAGCTGGTCGCCAATGGGTGGCGCGCGGTTCTGCACCGCCGGCACGTCAGCTGGGGCATCGTCGGGCTCTACGCCTTCGCCTCGCTGGTCGCCGGCGTGCTGGTGGCGCTGGCGACCTTCACGCCGTCGAAGCCGCTGCTCTACCTCTCGCTCGGCCTGGTGCCGGCGCTGGTCTGGCTACCGACCCACTGGCTGCGGCTCGACGCCGCCAGGCCCACCCATGCGCTTATCTCTGGCTTCCTGGTCACCGGCCTCAACCTGCTGGCGGGGGTCGCCGGCCCGCTGCTCGACATCTTCTTCGTGCGCACGGCGCTCACACGCCACCAGATCGTCGCCACCAAGGCCGCGACCCAGGTCTTCGCGCACCTGGCCAAGGTGATCGTCTACGGCGCCCCGCTCATCGCCAGCCGCACGGACGACATGCCGCCGGCCTGGCTCTTCGCCCTCGCCATCCCGCTCTCCATGGCCGGCACCTGGGTGGGCGGCCGCATCCTCGACCGGATGAGCGACGTCAACTTCAAGCGCTGGACCCGCTGGATCGTCACCGCCGTGGGGGTGGTCTACCTGGTCCAGGCCGCCCAGCTCTACCTCGGCGGCGCGTGACCGCCGGCGCGATCGCCGCCGTCCTCGGCGCCGTCTTCGTCACGGCCGTGATCTCCGGGGCCTTCGGCATGGCCGGCGGCCTCCTCCTGATGGGCGTGCTGACCTTCGCCCTGCCGGTGGCGGCGGCCATGGCGGTGCACGGGATCACCCAGGTGACCTCCAACGCCGCCCGGGTGGTGCTGCACATCGGCCATGTGCGCTGGCGCACGACGGGCGTCTTCGGGATCGGCGCCCTGATCGCCATGGCGGTGTTCGGCGCGGTGGTCGCCACGCCCTCCAAGGCGGTGGTGTTCCTCGGGCTGGGCCTGCTGCCGATCGCCATCTGGCTGCCGGAGCGATGGGTCGGCCTCGACCCCACCAGGCCGTCGCATTCGCTCGCCGCGGGCTTCGTCTCCACCGCGGTAAGCCTGGTGACTGGAATCTCCGGCCCGCTGACCGATCTCTTCCTCACCCAGGGCAAGCTCACCCGCCACCAGATGGTGGCCACCAAGGCCTCGCTGCAGATCTTCGGGCACCTGGCCAAGATCGTGGTCTACGGCGGCGCGATCCTCGGCGGCGACGCGGCCGCCGCGCCCTGGC
Source organism: Phenylobacterium sp. (assembly GCA_035627295.1). Taxonomy (GTDB): domain Bacteria; phylum Pseudomonadota; class Alphaproteobacteria; order Caulobacterales; family Caulobacteraceae; genus Phenylobacterium. The sequence continues at coordinate 6,643 of DASPLZ010000082.1, forward strand.
CGCTGATCGCGGGCGCCGCCGTGCTCGCCGTCGCCGGCGCGACCCTCGGCGGGCGGCTGCTGGACCGCTTCAGCGACGAGGGTTTCCGCAAGTGGCGGCGCTGGATATTCACCGCGATCGGCGCGACCTACCTCGTTCAGGCCGCGCGGCTTTTCCTGGGGGCGTGATGCAGCTCGATCCGAACCTCGTTCTGGAAGGCCGCCACCTGCGCCTCGAGCCGCTCGCCGAAGCTCATAAGGAAGGTCTGCGCGCCGCCTGCGCCGCCGATCCGGACACCTGGAACAACCTCTATCCCTATTCGATGCTGGGCGAGGCCTTCGACGCCGGCTGGGCGCGCATGGCCCGCGACCGCGAGGCCGGGACGCTGATCCCCTTCGCCGTGGTGGCGGACGGCGCCTGCCGCGGCATGACCTGCTACATCACCCCCAGCGCCGAGAACCGCTCGGTCGAGATCGGCGGCACCTACTACGACCCGTCGGTGCGCGGCGGGGCGGTGAATCCGGAAGCCAAGCGCCTGCTGCTCGGCCACGCCTTCGAGGCCGGGGCCATGCGGGTCTGGTTCAAGGTCGACGCCATCAACGCCCGCAGCCGCGCCGCCGTGCTGAAGCTCGGCGCGACCCAGGAGGGGATTCTGCGCCGCGACCGCATCACCTGGACCGGCCGGGTGCGCGACACCGTCTTCTTCTCCATCCTCGACGACGAATGGCCGGCGGCGCGCGAGCGGCTGGATGCGCGGCTCGCGGCCCTCGCGCCATGAAGTGGCTGGCGGCGCGGGAAGCCGCCGCCGCCGCTTTCGCGCCCCGCCTGGCCGGGCTGACGCCGATCTTCGACGGCGAGGCCGCCTGGCCGCTGCCGGGCGGCGGCAGGCTGCGCCTGCGCCATCGCACCTTCCTCGCGGCCGAGCATCCGCCCGAGCCGATGGCGTCCTCCGTGCGCGTGGTGGTCTTCCGCCGAAGCTCCGTCGTGGTGGTCAGCGACCGCCTGAACGACCTTGGCCACGTCACGCCCGGCGGTCGGCGCGAGGACGGCGAGACGATCGAGGAGACCGCCCGGCGCGAGGTGCTGGAGGAATGCGGCTGGACGGTGGGGCCGCTGAAGCCCTTCGGCTTCCACCACTTCCATCACCTGGACGAGGCTCCGCCGCCGGACTTCCCCTTCCCCTGGTGCGACTTCACCCAGCCGCTGTTCGTCGCCGAAGGGCTGAGCTGGAGCCGCCGCGCCCTGCTCCGCGGCGACGAGATCGAGACCGGCGCGAGGCTGGTCCCGATCTCCCGCGCGGCGGAAGGGCTACAGCCTGGGCAGGCGGCGATTCTTCGAGCTGCAGTGCAAGCCCGGGTTGCAGCCGATAAGCGATCATGATATTTTCTAGGTCATCATGAACGAGGCGCCGATCCAGATTCGGAAGCCGGAAGCCGTGCGGAAAATCCGCAGGCTGTCCGCCCTGATCGAAAAGCCATTCACCGAAGCCGTGGAGGCGGCGGTCACCGAAGCCCTGGAACGCGTCGAACATCAGCGCAGCAGCGAGGAGCGTGGCCGTCTGATCGACGAGGCGCTGGCGCGCTATCGGGCGCTTCCGAAAACCGGCCCGATGCTGACGGACGAAGACCTCTACGACGAAGACGGCTTCCCGCGTTGATGGTCGTCGACGCCTCGGCGGTCGTCGCCTTGCTCTTGGATGAGCCCGACGCCGAGGGCTTCAGGGCGCGATTGCTGAACGCGGGACGGAGCCTGATCTCCCCAGTCAACCATTGGGAGGTGTTGGCGCGCGCGCACTCCCATGGCGGCGAGGCGGCGCGGCGAGAGGCCGAGACGATCATGGCCCGCTTCGGAATCCAGGTCGCCACCCTCGATGTCGCCAGTTCGCGCGCCGCCGTCGACGCCTTCGCGCGGTTCGGCCGGCGGACGCCCGCCGGCCTCAATCTGGGCGACTGCTTCGCCTACGCCTTGGCCGCCGCCGAAGGCGACGGCCTGGTCTGCAAGGGCGAGGATTTTCCGAAGACGGACATCCTCGTCCTCGGCCCGACCTAGGCGCTGGCCGCCGTCAGTTCGCGCTCTTCCGAGGGGAAGAACACTTCCGACGCATGCTCGGCCACCTCCTGGGCGGTGTAGGGCCGCCCGGGCTGGAAGCCCTTGGTCTGCAGCATCTTGATCTCGCGCACGCCGCGCGAGGAGACGCCCAGCACCTTGCCGGAATGGTCGGCCGCCAGGTCCGAGCACATGTAGAGCACGCCCGGCGCCACGTTCTCCGGCAGGCTCAGGGGGTCCGGCTCCTGGCCCTTGCGGCCGGGCAGGTCGGAGGTCATGCGGGTGTAGGCGCCGGGGGCCAGGCCCATGACGCGGATGTTGTACTTGCGCCCCTCGATCGAGAGCACGCGCATGAAGCCGTAGATGCCCGCCTTGGCCGCGCCGTAGTTCGACTGGCCGAAGTTGCCGTAGAGTCCCGAGGTCGAGGAGGTCATCAGGATCATGCCGCCGCGGCCTGAGTCCTTCATGTGCTTCCAGACCGGCATGGTGACGCAGTAGGTGCCTTTCAGGTGCACCTTCACCACCAGGTCCCAGTCCTGCTCGGAGGTGTTGGCGAAGGTCTTGTCGCGCAGGATGCCGGCGTTGTTGACCAGGATGTCCACCTGGCCGAAGGCGTCCATGGCGGTCTTGAAGATGTTCTCGCCGCCGGCCATCGTCGAGACGTCGTCGCCGTTGGCCACCGCCCGGCCGCCGGCCGCCGTGATCGCATCGACCACGTTCTGCGCCGCGGTCTTGTCCGAGCCCGAGCCGTCGCGCGGCCCGCCCAGATCGTTCACGACCACCGCCGCGCCTTCCTTGGCGAAGAGCTTGGCGTAGGCCTCGCCCAGGCCGTTGCCGGCCCCGGTGATGATGGCGACCTTGCCGTCCAATAGTCCTGCCATTGCAGTCTCCCTTATCGTTTCCTCAAAATCAGCCCCGCCCGCTCTAGGGCGGCGTAATCCGGCTGTAGGTCCAGCTCTCGCGACGGTCCTTGCCGTCCTGCCGGCCCTCGATCGCCGCGCAGAGCTGGTCCCCGCAACGGCGATAGATCACCCGCTGCGGAAAGTCGTGGGCCTTGTTCTCGAAAATCAGCTCCTGGGCCGTACCGGAGGCGAGCTTGAAGGTCGTCGGCGCCTGGTTGGGCAGCACCGCCGTGAAGGCCAGAACGCCGTCCTCGGGCTCGATGCGGATGAACTCGTAGAAGGTGCGCCGCCCCTCGCGATGGGTCTGGGTCGCCCCGACCATCTGCCCGCCCAGCGGCGGCAGCCAGGTCTCGCGCACGGTGGCCTTTGAGCCTTCCTGCCGCCAGGTCCCGACCATCCAGCCGAGCTGGTCGACGCTGGTCGGCGCCTGCGCCGCCGCGGGCGTGGCCATGAGCGCGCCGAGCGCGATGATCGCCGCCTTCATGCCGTCTTCTCCCTGCCACGCCGGGCGCGGAAGAAGGATTTCAGCATGGCCGAACTCTCGTCGGCAAGCACGCCGCCGGTCACCGTCGGCCGCCAGTGGCAGGTCGGCTGGTCGAACACCTTGGCCCCATGCGCCACGCCGCCGCCTTTCGGGTCGTCCGCGCCGAACACCACCCGCCCGATGCGCGCATGGCTGATCGCCCCGGCGCACATGGCGCAGGGCTCCAACGTCACCACCAGGGTGAGGCCCGTCAGCCGGTAGTTGCCGAGCTTCGCCGCCGCCGCGCGCAGGGCCAGCACCTCCGCGTGGGCGGTGGGGTCACAAGAGCCGATCGGGCTGTTGCCGGCGACCGCGATCACCTCGCCGGACTTGGGATCGACCACCACCGCGCCCACCGGCGTCTCGCCGCGCCCGGCCGCCGCTTGCGCCGCATCGAGGGCGATGCGCATGGTCGCTTCGTCATGGTCCACGATCCGCTAGCATCGGGCGAAGCCGCCCAAGGTCAAGGCGCCCAGGGTGAGGGCGAACGCATCGCCAAGGTCCTGGCCCGCGCCGGCGTCGCCTCCCGGCGGGAGGTCGAGCGGCTGATCGAGGCCGGCCGCGTGGCGATCAACGGCCGGACCCTCGCCACCCCGGCGGTGAAGGTGGCGGCCGGCGACATCGTCACCCTCGACGGCGAGGTGGTGGGCGAGGCCGAGCCGACCCGCCTCTTCCGCTATCACAAGCCGGTGGGCCTGCTGACCAGCCACTCGGACCCGCAGGGGCGCCCGACCGTCTTCCAGCATCTGCCGCCGGGCCTGCCGCGGCTGATCTCCATCGGCCGGCTCGATTTCAATACCGAGGGCCTTTTGCTCC
>DASPLZ010000083.1:0-3713 GCA_035627295.1 Phenylobacterium sp.
AAGATGTCGGCCTCGGCGCGCGTGGCGGGGTCGAAGATGCCGCGGGTCGTGCCGCGGCTGAGCTTCCACTTGGCGATGGAAACCCCGGACAGGCCGGGCGCCGTCTCCGCGCCGATGGCGACCACGCGCCGGCCCTGCGCCAACAGCGCCCGCGCCGGCGGCCCGAACTGCGCGGGGAAGTTCTGGTGGACAAAGAGAATGTCGTTCGCGGAGGTCACGACCCTGGCCTAAGCGCCGCCGAGGGCGGGCACAAGGGCGCCGGCCGGCATCGCGATTGCCGCTTCCGCACCGGGCGGCCCGCCGACTAGGGTGAGGCCCCGAGGGAGGCTGGCATGCGTTGGATGGCAAGGGGGCTGGCGGCGCTCGCCGTGGCGGTGCTGGCGGTCGCGGGCGTGGTGGCGGTGCGCACGTTCACCTACGCGCCACAGGGCGAGACCGGGCCGCCGGCGAAGCTGGCCGGACCGGTGGCGATCGACGCCCGGGGCGCGGCGGCCAGGCTCTCGCATGCGATCCAGTTCCAGACCGTCAGCCACCAGGATCCGGCGCAGAACCAGTGGGCCGAGTGGGACCGGCTGCATGCCTGGCTCGCCTCGACCTACCCCGCCGCCCACGCGGCGATGACCCGCGAGAGCGTGGCCGGCCACGGCCTCGTCTACACCTGGGCCGGAACCGACCGCAGCCTGCCGCCGATCGTGCTGATGGCCCACCAGGACGTGGTGCCGGTGACCCCCGGTACGGAGGGCGACTGGCGCCACCCGCCGTTCGCCGGCGTGATCGAGGGCGGCGCGGTCTGGGGCCGCGGGGCGATCGACGACAAGGGCTCGCTGGTCGGCCTCTTCGAGGCGGTCGAGACCCTGGCCGCGCAGGGCTTTACGCCCCGTCGCACGGTGATCCTGGTCTCCGGGCACGACGAGGAGGTCGGCGGGACCGGCGCCAGGGCCGCCGCAGCGCTCATCGCCGCGCGCGGCATGAAGGCCCAGTTCGTGCTCGACGAGGGCATGCTGGTGGTGCGCGACAACCCGGTGACCGGCAAGCCCACCGCGATCATCGGCGTCGCCGAGAAGGGCTACGCGACCCTGATGGTCACCGCCAAGGCCGAGGGCGGCCACTCCTCGGCCCCGCCGAAGGACGGCGGCGGGGTGGTGGCCCTCTCGCGCGCCGTCACCGCCATCGCCGACGCGCCCTTCAAGCCGAAGTTCGACGGCCCCGGCGCCGACATGCTGCGTCACCTCGCGCCGCAGGCCTCGCCGGTGGTGCGCATGGCGGTGGCCAACACCTGGCTGTTCGGGCCGCTGCTGGTGGACCAGATGTCGGCCACCCCGCCCGGCGCGGCCCTGCTGCACACCACCATCGCCCCGACCATGCTGAAGGGCAGCCCGAAGGAGAACGTCCTGCCGCAGGACGCCACGGCCTGGATCAACTACCGCATCGCCCCCGGCCAGACCTCGGCCGAGGTCATGGCGCGCGCCAAGGACGCCGTCGGCGAGTTGCCGGTGACCCTCGCCTGGGTGGGAACGCCGAACGAGCCCTCGCCTGTGTCGTCCACCAGCTCCGAGGCCTGGCGCACGCTGTCCTCGCTGGCGGGCGAGGTCTCCGGCGCGCCCGTCGCGCCTGGCCTGGTCACCGCCGGCACCGACAGCCGCTTCCTGCAGCCGGTGGCCGAGAACGTCTACCGCTTCCAGCCCGTTGTGCTCTCGCTGAAGGACACCGCCATGATCCATGGGACCAACGAGCACATCACCATCGAGAACCTGGAGCGCATGGTGCAGTTCTACGCCCGCCTGATCGCCACGGCCGCCGCATGACGACCCCCTGGTGGCGGGGCGCGGCGATCTACCAGATCTACATCCGCAGCTTCTTCGATTCCGACGGCGACGGGCACGGCGACCTGAAGGGCGTGCTGGCCAGGCTCGACTACATCGCCAGCCTCGGCGTCGACGCCCTCTGGCTCTCGCCGGTGCATCCCTCGCCCAACCGCGACTGGGGCTATGATGTCGCCGACTACGAGGGCGTGCACCCCGACTACGGGTCCCTCGCCGACTTGGGCGCCCTGGTCGAGGCGGCCCATGCGCGGGGAATCAAGGTGCTGCTCGACGAGGTGCTGTCGCACACCTCGGACGAGCACCCCTGGTTCGCCGCCAGCCGCGACGGCGGGGCGGACGGGCCCTTCGCCGACTGGTACGTCTGGGCCGATCCGGCCGAGGACGGGACCGCGCCGAACAACTGGCTGAGCGTCTTCGGCGGACCGGCCTGGGCCTACCAGCCGGCGCGCCGCCAGCACTACCACCACAAGTTCCTGCGCCAGCAGCCGAAGCTGAACTGGCGCAACCCCGCCGCCCGCGAGGCGGCGCTGAAGGTGCTCGACTTCTGGCTGGCGCGCGGGATCGACGGCTTCCGCCTGGATGTCGCCGGCACCTTCCTGCACGACGCGGCCCTGACCGATAACCCGGCCGTCCCGCCGGCCATGCGCGGGCGCCGCGAATGGGCGCACGCCAGCGAGATGCAGCGCCACCTCTTCGATTCCAACCTCGAGGAGAACGTGGAGATGCTGGACCTCATCCGCCGGCGGGTGGAGGCGTTCGAAGATCGCTTCGTGTTCGGTGAATTCTCGGAAGAAGAGGCCCGCTGCGGCGGCTACCTCGGCCCGGGGGCGGGACTGCATTCCGGCTACAACTTCAACTTCCTGACCGCCCGCAAGCTGGAGCCCGGCTTCGTCAAGCGCCACTACCAGATGCTGGCCGGCTATCCCGACCACTGGACGTGCGTCTCCTTCTCCAACCACGACGTGCCGCGCACGGTCACCCGATTCGGGCGCGGCGGGGCCGACCCGGCGGTCGCCAGGCTGATGTTCGCCCTGCTGCTCGCCCTCCCGGGCAACCCGCTGATCTACATGGGCGAGGAACTCGGCCTGCCGGACGGCGAGGTGACCCGCGCCCAGCTGCGCGACCCGGTGGGCGACCTCTACTGGCCGATCGCCAAGGGCCGCGACCCCTGCCGCACGCCGATGCCGTGGAGCGCCGGCGAGGCCCTGGGGTTCACCACCGGCACGCCCTGGCTGCCCGCCCAGCCGGCCCATGCGCCCCTGACGGTGGAGGCGCAGGACGCCGACCCCGGCTCGACGCTGAACTTCGCCCGCGCCGCCCTCGCGGCCCGCAAGGCCTGCGCGCCGCTGCGGCTCGGCGAGATCGCCTTCCTGGACGCGCCCGAGCCGGTGCTGGCCTTCGAACGGACCTGGCAGGGCGAGCGCGTGCTCTGCGCCTTCAACATGGGCGAGGCGGCGGTCGCCGTCCCGTTCGCGGCCACCGGGGAGACGCTGATCGCCGCCGGGGAGGGCGAGCTTGGGCCCTACGGTGTTCTGGTGCGCCGCGCCGGGCGCTAGGATCGGCCTCTCGCCGGGAGACCGCCATGCCCAAGATCGACCTCGCCGCCGTGCCCGAGCGCAAGGGCGTCGGCTATCCGTCGCCGTTCCAGCAACCCTGCGCCGAGCGCATCCGCCAGCGCCTGGGCGACGCCGGCGGGCTTGCGGACTTCGGTGTCAACCTGATGCGCCTGCCGCCCGGCGGCTGGTCCAGCCAGCGCCACTGGCACTCGCACGAGGACGAGTTCGTCTATCTGCTGGCCGGCGAGCTGGTGCTGATCGAGGACGGCGGCGAGACGATCCTGCGCGCCGGCGACTGCGCGGCCTTCCCGAAGAACACCGGCGACGGCCACCA
>DASPLZ010000084.1:0-2813 GCA_035627295.1 Phenylobacterium sp.
GTCTGGGCGGCGAGGTCGGCGGGTTCGCGGCGCAGGGCGCGCCAGGAGGCGACCGCCGCGGCGGCGTCCTCAGCGGTGGCGCCGGCGTGGGCCGCGCCGCTGAAGGCCATGATCGCGCGGGTCAGCGTGGTTTGCTCCGCCAACAAGTCTTCGATCAAGCGGCGGACGGCCGAGCGCTCGAAGCTGTCGCCCGAGCGGAACTCGCCGGCGGCGGCGCGCAGGCGGTCGAAGCCGAAGGCGGCGCCGGCCTGGTGGTAGAGGCGCGCGACCTCCGGCAGGCCCCAGGAGGAGCCCTCGGCGAGATCGACGAGGTTGGAGGCCGTGGTCAGGGGCTGCAGCGCCGCCACGCGAAGGGCGAGGTCCTCGGGCGCGCCGGCCTCGACGAGACGGGCGAGGCGGCCCTGCAGCCCGGCCTGCTCGACCGGGGAGAGGACGCCGGGGACCAGCTTGCGCAGCTGGTCGACGCCCTTGCCGTAGCGGGCGGTGAGGCCGCCGACCGTCAGGTGCTCCTGCGAGGCGCGCTTGGCGAACCAGTAGATCATCCCGCGCAGCGAATGGGCCATGGCGCGGAAGAGCGCCATCTGCCCGGCGGCGGGCGCCTTGCCGTCCAGGTCCTCTACAGCCTCCCAGAGCGGGTCGAAGGCGAGGATCTGCTTGGCGGCGGCGAAGGCGACGATCAGGGCCGAACGGTTGCACCCGGTCGTGGCGTAGAGGCGCGAGGGGAAGGTGGCGCCGGCGCGGTTGATCAGGTCGTTGACCAGCACGGTGGTGATGATCTCGCGCCGCAGCCGGTGGCGGCGCATCTGATCGTCGTACTTGCGCAGCGGTTTGGGGAAGTAGCCTTCCAGCACCGCCTCGAAGGCGGGGTCGTCGGGCGCGGCGCCGGCGATCACCTGGGCGAAGGTGTCGTTCTTGGCGTAGGCCATCACCACAGCGAGTTCCGGGCGCACGAGGCCAAGGCCCGCCTTGGCGCGCTCGGCGATGGCGAGCGGGTCGGGCAGGCCCTCGACGGCGCGCTCCAGGCGGCCGTCGCTCTCCAGCTCCAGCATGTAGCGGGCGTAGGCCTCCAGCTCGCCGGGAGCGTCCATCTGCATCAGCGAGAGAGCCAGGGTCTGGTCGTAGTTGTGGGCCAGCACGTTCTCGGCCACCGCGTCGGTCATGGAGGCGAGCAGGGGGTCGCGCTTCCTGCGGGTGAGCTTGCCCTCGCGCTCCAGCATGCCGGTGAGGATCTTGATGTTCACCTCGTGGTCGGAGCTGTCCACCCCGGCGGAATTGTCGATGGCGTCGGTGTTGATCCGGCCGCCGGCGAGGGCGAACTCGATGCGCGCGGCCTGGGTGAGGCCGAGGTTGGCGCCCTCGCCGACCACCCTGACCTTCAGCTGGCCGGCGTTGACGCGCACGATGTCGTTGGCCTTGTCGCCGACGTCGGCGTGGCTTTCGTCCCGGGCCTTCACATAGGTGCCGATGCCGCCGAGGTAGAGCAGCTCCGCCTCGGCCTGCAGGATGGCGTGGATCAGCTCGCCGGGGGGCAGGGCCTCGGCGGTGACCCCCAGCCAGGCGCGGACCTCGGGCGAGAGCGGGATCGACTTCTGGCTGCGCGGGAAGACGCCGCCGCCCCTGGAGATCAGCTTGCGGTCGTAGTCGTCCCAGGACGAGCGCGGCAGCTCGAACATCCGCTTGCGCTCCTCGAACCCGACCGCGGCGTCCGGCGACGGGTCGATGAAGACGTGCCGGTGGTCGTAGGCGGCGACCAGGCGGAGCTTGTCGCTGAGCAGCATCCCGTTGCCGAACACGTCGCCCGACATGTCGCCGACGCCGATCACCGTGAAGGGCTCGGCCTGGATGTCCTTGCCGAGCTCGCGGAAGTGGCGCTTGACCGCCTCCCAGGCGCCGCGGGCGGTGATGCCCATGGCCTTGTGGTCGTAGCCGGCCGAGCCGCCGGAGGCGAAGGCGTCGCCCAGCCAGAAGCCCCGCGACTCCGCGATGCCGTTGGCGATGTCGGAGAAGGTGGCCGTGCCCTTGTCGGCGGCGACCACGAGGTAGGGATCGTCGCCGTCGTGGCGGACGAGGTCCGGCGGCGGGATGACGCCGCCGTCCGCGCCGATGTTGTCGGTGAGGTCGAGGAGGCCGTTCAGGAACGTGGTGTAGGCGCGCACGCCCTCGGCGCGGACGGCGTCCGGCGCGCCGCCCTTGGGCAGCTGCTTGGGATAGAAGCCGCCCTTGGAGCCCAGCGGCACGATCACCGCGTTCTTGGTGTTCTGCGCCTTGGCGAGCGCCAGCACCTCGGTGCGGAAGTCGTCGCGCCGGTCGCTCCAGCGCAGGCCGCCGCGCGCCACCGGGCCGAAGCGCAGGTGCACGCCCTCGACGTGGTTGGCGGAGACGAAGATCTCGCGGAAGGGCTTGGGCGCCGGCAGGTCGGCCAGCTGCTGCGAGGCGACCTTGAAGCTGATGTAGGGCTTCGGGGCCCCGTCCTCGCCGGCCTGGTAGAAGTTGGTCCGCTGGATCGCCTGCACCAGGGCCGCCAGGCGCCGCAGCACCCGGTCGTCGTCGAGGCTGGCCACCTCCTGCAGCGCCTCGGTGATCTTGCCCATCACCGCGGCGGCCTGCTCGTCCCGGGCGGCCATGCTGGCCTTGATCGCCGGATCGAAGCGGATGCGGAAGAGGTCGAGGATCAGCCGTGCGATCTCCGAGTGGTCGGCCAGCGCCTGCTCCTGCACCGCCTGGCTGGGATCGAGGCCGGACTGCTGGCGGTAGCGCGCCAACGCCCGCACCAGGGCGGCCCAGCGCCAGGAGATGCCGAGTTCCAGCACCAG
>DASPLZ010000085.1:0-14546 GCA_035627295.1 Phenylobacterium sp.
CCTTCTTGGTGCCGTCGATGGCCGGACCTTCCTCGTCGCCGGTGATCAGGAAGGAGAGCGAGCCCTTCACCGCTCCGGCCGCGATGGCGCGGGCGGCGGCGGCGGCGAAGGCGGCGATGCCGCTCTTCATGTCCACCGAGCCCCGGCCCTCCAGCACCCCATCGACGATCTCGGCGGCGAAAGCCTCATGGGTCCAGGCCTGGGCGTCGCCCACCGGCACCACGTCGGTGTGGCCGGCGAAGCAGAGGTTCGGCCGGGCGGTCCCGTAGCGGGCGTAGAGGTTCTCGATCTCGCCGAACCGCATCCGCCGGCAGGCGAACCCCAGGCTCTCCAGCACGCCCTGCAGCACCTCCATGGCGCCGGCGTCGGCGGGGGTCACGGAGGGGCGGCGCATCAGGTCCTGGGCCAGGGCGAGCGGGTCGATCAGGGTCATGGCTTCGCTTTAGGGCCGGCGAGGAAGCTCGGCAAACGCCGAAGCCCCCGGGGCGCCCGGTTTGGGCCGCCCGGCCTGGGCGCCTCGCCTATGGTTCCGAGGGCCCGGAGCGAGGAGCCTTCCCGCCAAGGAGGCCGCCCATGCAACCTGTGCTCTCGCCCGCCCTGCCGCTCTCGGCGCTGTTCAGGAAGGTCTGGCCCGGCGTCGGGGCGAGCCGCCCGGCGCCGGGCGGGGCGGTCGCGCCGGCCCCCGCCGCCCGCGCCGAGCGCTATTTCATGCATGTCCGCTCGGTGCATGCCGACGGCGCGCGGCATCTCTTCCAGTTCGCCCTGGTGGACGACGAGCCCAATGTGATCGCCAGCGTCTTCGCCAGCCGGGCGAGCCCGGTGATCGGCGGCGCGCCGGAGGCGGTGGCGCCGGACCCGCCCACGGTGCTCTGGGAGCGCCTGGACGACCTCCTCAGCCCCTGCCACGGCGCGCATCTGGTGGTCTTCGGCCAGGCGCTGCAGGGCTCGCTCCTGCCCTATGGTCTGCGCCAGGACGTCGGCCGGATGGAGTGCGCCCGCGAGCGGTTCATGAAGGCCGCCCGCCGCCGCGGACTGCGGGTCAGGCCCGGCGACATCCTTGACCTGAACGATGCGCGGTGCCTGGCCGGCCTGCCGATCATCCGCTCGCCGGACGCCGCCCTGCAGGCGCTCGGCCTGCGCGAGCTCTGGCGATGGATGGACGGTTAGCTCAGTCCGGCCGTACGCCCTGCCAGAACAGCGGGCTGAGGGCGTAGAAGAACCGGTCCATGTCCGAGGTCGGCCCCAATCGCCAGAGGCCGGCCTCGTCGCGCGTCACCAGCCCCTCGTCGGCCATCAGCGCCAGCTTGCGGCGCACGCTCTCGCGCGGCACCCCGGTGATCTCGGCCAGGCTCAGGATGTTCAGCCCCTTCACGCGCCGTCCCACGGGCTCGGCGCCGGCGGCGCGGGCCATCTCCAGCGCCTGGGTCGCGGCGAGGTCGGTGAGCATCAGCGCCAGATGCAGGACGAACCGGTCGAGGTCGCCGTCATAGCGCCCGCGCAGGCGGGTCAGCACCGCGGCGAGCGCGCAGCCCCAGCGATAGAAGAAGCGCGAGACGTCCTGGCCAAGATAGGCCGCCTCCCAGGGCCTGGGACCTGCAAGGCGCACTTCCACAGGCGCGGGCGCCTCGACGCCGCGGATCGGATCGAAGCTGCGAAGGGCCGTCGCCTGGTATCCGGCGTCAGGGCGAGGCTGGTCCGCAAGGCCGGCGGTCAAATGGGGTTGCATCGTCAAGCGCCTCACACGAACTCATGGTCGCACCCCCAGCGCCCGACGCCCAAAAAACGGCGCGGCGGGCCCCGGGGCAATGCTTAACGGGCGCGTTAAGGATACTTTCTTGTGGAAGGCGCCTGGCGGCTTCGTCAGTCGCGCAGCAGCTCGTTGATCGAGGTCTTGGAGCGGGTCTGGGCGTCCACCGTCTTGACGATCACCGCGCAGTAGAGCGAGGGGCCGACGCCGTGCGGGTCGGGCAGGGCGCCCGGCACCACCACCGAATAGGGGGGCACCTCGCCGCGGAAGGTCTCGCCGGTCTTGCGGTCGATGATCTTGGTGGAGGGGCTGATGTAGACGCCCATCGAGAGCACGCTGCCCTGGCGCACGATCACGCCCTCGACCACCTCGGAGCGGGCGCCGATGAAGCAGTCGTCCTCGATGATGACCGGGCCGGCCTGCAGCGGCTCCAGCACGCCGCCGATGCCGACGCCGCCGGAGAGGTGCACATTGCGGCCGATCTGGGCGCAAGAGCCGACCGTGGCCCAACCGTCCACCATCGTGCCTTCGCCCACATAGGCGCCGATGTTGACGAAGGACGGCATCAGGATGGCGTTGCGGGCGATGAAGGAGCCGCGCCGCACGATGGCGCCCGGCACGGCGCGGAAGCCCGCGGCCTCGAACTGGGGGGCGTCCCAGCCGTCGAACTTGGAGGGCACCTTGTCCCACCAGGGACCGATGCCGCCGCCCAGCGCGCCGGGGCGCATGATCTCGTTGGGGTTCAGGCGGAAGGAGAGCAGGACCGCCTGCTTGATCCACTGGTGGGTGGTCCAGACGCCGTCCTCGTCGCGGGTGGCGACGCGCAGGGTCCCGGCGTCGAGCCGGCGCAGGGTCTCGTCGACGGCGGTGCGGACGGGCCCTTGCGTGGCCGTGGAGACGCCGTCGCGGGCTTCCCAGGCGGCCTCGATCTCGGTCTGCAGGTCGGTGGCGGTCAGGTCGGTGCTCATGCGGCCTCCTTGAGCTTGGCCGATAGCAGGAACGGCGCGAGACGGTCAGTGCGGAAATCGACGAAATCGGCGACGGGGGCGCCTTCCGCCACGCCGACCAGCACCGTGGTCATGCCGAGGTCGGCGGCCGGCTTCAGGTTGCGCTCGGTGTCCTCGAAGAAGGCGGTCTTCCCGGGGAACAGGTCGTGCGCCTTGGCGATCTTGGCGAACACCTCCGGCGCGGGCTTGGGCACATAGGCCGCGTCGCCGATGTGGAAGACGTCGTCGAAGAGGGCGGTCAGGCCGAGCTTGGCCAGCACCCGCTCGGTATGCACCTCGTCGGCGTTGGTGAAGATCAGCCGCCGGCCGGGCAGGCGCTGCAGGCCGGCGAGCAATTCAGGATCTTCGGCCAGGACGTCGAGCGCCACCTCGTTGAGGTGCGCGTGATATTCCTCGGGGTCGACGCCGTGGTGGGCCATCATGCCGCCGAGCGTCAGGCCATGCTGTTCGAGATAGCCCTTCTGCAGGGCGCGGGCCTCGTCGCGGGGCAGGCCGGTGACACGCTGGACGTAGTCGGTGATCCGGTCGGTGACCAATTCGCCCAGCCCGGAATCCAGCGGGTAGAGGGTGTTGTCGAGGTCGAACAGCCAGGTGTCGACGTGGGTCAGGTCGGCGCTCATCCGCGGATCAGCGTGCCCGACCCCGGCCCGGTGAAGAGCTCCACCAGCATGGCGTGCGGCCGGCGCCCGTCGAGGATGACCACCGCCTCGACGCCCGCCTCGACGGCGGCGATGGCGGTCTCCAGCTTGGGGATCATGCCGCCCTTGGCGACGCCGGAGGCGATGGCGCCCCTGGCCTCCGCCACGGTCATCTCGCGGATCAGCTCGCCGTTCGCGTCGAGCACCCCGGCCACGTCGGTGAGCAGCAGCATGCGCTTGGCGTTGAGCGCGCCGGCCAAGGCGCCGGCCACGGTGTCGGCGTTGATGTTGTAGGTCTGGCCGTCCTCGGCGACGCCGATGGGCGCCACGACCGGGATGTAGTCGTGGTCGGCGAACAGCAGGTTGGTGATCAGCTGCGGATCGATCTTCGAGGGCTCGCCGACAAAGCCCAGGTCGATCACCTCCTCCAGCTTGGAGCCGGGATCGGTGCGGGTGCGGGTGGCCTTGGTGACGGTGATCAGCCGCGCGTCCTTGCCCGAGAGGCCCACCCCCCGAACGTCGGCCTCCGAGCCCGCCAGGGTGATCCAGTTGGCCAATTCCTTGTTGATGGCGCCGGAGAGGACCATCTCGGCCACCTCCATGGTGGCCTCGTCGGTGACGCGCAGGCCGTCGATGAAAGTCGACTTCACGCCGGCCCGGTCGAGCATGGCGGAGATCTGCGGGCCGCCCCCGTGCACCACCACCGGGTGGACGCCGAGCATCTTCAGCAGCACGGCGTCGGCGGCGAACTTGCGCGCCACCTCCTCCTCGCCCATGGCGTGGCCGCCGTACTTGATGACCACGGTCTCGCGGTCGTAGCGCTGGATGAACGGCAGGGCCTCGGCGAGGGTCCTGGCGGTGGCCCAGCTGGATTCTTCGGTGTCGGTCACGGACGCTTTTCCTGGGCGGCGCTCGAAGTCGGGGCGATGCGATAGCGGCAAGCGGCGGTGATGTCACCGCCTTAGGCTCGACGGCGGCCTTGGCCGTGCTAAGCCTTGCCGGCTGGCAGGGGGATGACATGCGGGTTTGGCTGGGTGTGGCGGCGGCGTTGGCCGCAGGGACGGCGAACGCCGAGACGGTGGCGGTCAGCGCCGAGCGGATGCTGGACGTGCAGTCCGGGCGCATGGTCGAGCGGCCGCTGATCATCGTCACGGACGGCAAGATCACGGCCATCGGCAAGCAGGGCGAACTGGCGCCGCCGGCGGGCGCGAAGGCGCTGGACCTGGCGGGCCTGACGCTGACGCCCGGCCTGATCGAGATGCACGCCCACCTGGACTCGCTGCCCGAGTTCGGCGGCTACACCGGCCTGCAGTTCTCCGACGCCTTCTGGACGGTGGTCTCGGTCCGCAACGCCAGGGACACGCTGGAGGCCGGCTTCACCACCGCCCGCAACGTCGGCTCCAGCCAGTTCGCGGACGTGGGCCTCAGGGAAGCTATCGACAACGGCTACATCGTCGGCCCGCGCCTCGTCACCGCCGCCTACAGCTTCGGCGCCACCGGCGGGCATTGCGACTCCACCTACTTCCCGCCGTCGATGAAGGAGCGCAACGAGTACAGCGCCGATACGCCCGACGAGGCGCGCAAGAGCGTGCGGACCCTGCGCAAATACGGCGCGACGGTGATCAAGATCTGCGCCACCGGCGGGGTCTTCTCGCGCAACACCGAGCCGGGCCAGCAGCAGATGACCGAGGCCGAGATGAAGGCCGTGGTCGACGAAGCTCACCAGTGGGGCCTGAAGGTCGCCGCCCACGCGCATGGCACGAGCGGCATCAAGGCGGCGATCCGCGCCGGGGTCGACACCATCGAGCACGCCAGCCTGATCGACGACGAGGGCATCCGGCTCGCCAAGGAGCGCGGCGCGTACCTGTCGATGGATATCTACAACACCGAATACACCCAGGCCGAGGGCAAGAAGAACGGGGTGCTGGAAGACAACCTGCGCAAGGACCGCGAGATCGCCGAGGCCCAGCGGCAGAACTTCAAGAAGGCGCATCAGGCCGGGGTGAAGATGATCTACGGCACCGACACCGGGGTCTATCCGCACAGGGACTCGGCCAGGCAGTTCGCGGTGATGGTGCGCTATGGCATGACGCCGCTGCAGGCGATCCGCGCGGCGACGATCACCGCCTCCGAGGCGCTGGGGCGCAATGACGTGGGCGCGATCGCGGTGGGACGCTGGGGCGACATGGTGGCGGTGGCGGGCGATCCGACCGCCGACGTGCGCGTGCTGGAGGCGCCCAAGGTGGTGATCAAGGGCGGCGAGGTGGTGAAGGACGCCCGCTAGGCGTTCGCCTCGTAGGCCTCGCGCAGCAGGGCCAGGACCTCGTCGTCGACCTCCTCGAGGCGGGCGAGCTTTACGCCGACCGGCATGTTCTCGTGGATGCGCGAGCGCTCCAGGCGGCCAGAGGGTTGGCGTTCCTTCAGGCGCAGGGCGAGCTCGACGCGGGTCTTGCCGGCCTGGACGATGGCGAAGGTGCGCTTCGGGGCGACCAGCGAGACGTAGGTCTTGCGCGACTGCACCACCGCCTGGCCGAGACCCGCCGTGGCGGCGATCAGGGCGTCGTAGATGGGGCGAAGGTGCGGCTTGCCGGCGTACTGGCCATCGATCAGCTCGTTGGCCGAGGCGGTGAGGAAGTCCGGGTAGCCGGCGACCTCCCAGACCACCAGGTCGCGGCCGTAGCCTGTTACGCCCTCGCGCGTCAGCCAGGCCTTGACCCCCTCCTTGTCGGCCGGCGCCTCGGCCCTGGCGCGAGCCAGCCAATGGGCGAGGTCGTGGCCGGTGCGTTCCTCAAGCAGCCGCGCGGCGTTGTCGCGCATGGCTGTCCAGTCGCGGACTTGGGGCATCGCTAGACCTCGCAGGCGGCCAGGATCTCTGCGCGCAGCTCCGGCAGGCCGGCGCCTTTCTCAGACGAGGTGGCCAGCACCCGCGGGAAGGCCGCCGGGCGCTTGGCGATGGCGGCGGTGGTGCGGGCGACGACGTCCTCCACCTCGGCGCGCTTGATCTTGTCGGCCTTGGTCAGCACCAGCTGGTAGGAGACGGCGGCCTTGTCGAGGGCGTCGAGGGCCTCGGTGTCCGGGGCTTTGAGGCCGTGGCGGCTGTCGATCAGCAGGTAGACGCGCTTCAGGTTCGGCCGCCCGCGCAGATAGGCGCGGCCGAGATTCTGGAACTTGTCGGCCGTGGAGCGCGAGACCTTGGCGAAGCCGTAGCCGGGGAGGTCCACGAGCCGCAGCACCTGGTCGAGGACGAAGAAATTGATCTCCCGCGTGCGCCCCGGCGAGTTGGAGGCCCGCGCCAGGTGACTGCGGCCCACGAGGGCGTTGATCAGGCTGGACTTGCCGACGTTGGAGCGGCCGGCGAAGGCCACCTCCGGCAGGTCCGGCGCCGGCAGGCCCTCCATCTTCACGGCCCCCATCATGAACTCGACGGGGTGGGCGAAGCGGACGCGGGCGGCCTCGATCTCCTCCTCGGAAAAGACCGGGCCCTCGCTCATCCGACCGCCTTGCCGCGGAACCGGGCCAGGAAGTTGTCGATGGGGTTCTCGACCTTGTAGCGGTGCATGATGATGTACTGCTGCACGATCGAAAGGACGTTGTTCCAGGTCCAGTAGATGATCAGGCCGGCGGCGAACGGGGCCATGATGAAGGTGAACATGATCGGCATCAGCTGGAAGATGCGCTGCTGCATCGGGTCCGGCGCCGGCGGGTTCATCGCCGTGGTCAGCCACATGGTGAAGCCGTAGAGCAGCACCCAGGCGCCGATGCCGAGCGCGCCGGCCAGGAGGCCGCCGACCACCGGGGTCGTCGCCACGTCCCAGGGGATCAGGCCGAAGAGGTTCCAGACCAGGGTCGGGTCGCGCGCCGAGAGGTCGTCGATCCAGCCGAAGAACGGCGCATGCCGCATCTCGATGGTCACCGTCAGCACCTTGTAGAGGGCGTAGAAGACCGGGATCTGGATCAGGATGGGGATGCAGCCCATCAGCGGATTGATCTTCTCGCGCCCGTAGAGGGCCATCATCTCCTGCTGGGTCTTGGCCGGGTCGTCCTTGTATTTGGCGCGGATCTCCTCGACCTGCGGCTGCACCTTCTTCATCTTGGTGATGGACTCGTAGCTCTTGTTCTGCAGCGGGAAGAACACGAGCTTGACGCAGACGGTCAGCAGCAGGATCGCGATCCCGAAGTTGCCGACATAGCCGTAGAAGAACTCCAGGGCGATGAAGATCGGCCGGGTCAGGAACCAGAAGTTCCCCCAGTCCACCGCCTGGTCGAGGTTCGGCACCTTCAGGGCTTCCTGGTAGTCCTTCAGCATCGGCGCGACCTTGGCGCCGGCGAAGAAGTGACTGGTCTCGGTCACCTGCCGGCCCGGCGCGATGGCGCGCGGGGCGCCCAGGTAGTTGGCTTCGAAGATGTCGACCCCGTTCGATGGCGTGACACGGAACTGGCCTTCGATGCGCTCGGCCTGCGGCGGGATGATTGCGGTCAGCCAGTACTTGTCGGTGATCCCGGCCCAGCCTCCGGTGGAGGCGAGCTTCTCGCCGCCTTCCTTCGCCCACTTCTTGTACTTGAAGAGCCGCAGGCGCTCGTTGAGCCAGCCGACGGCGCCTTCATGGACGATCTGGTTGGTGCCGAGGCCGGACGGGATGCCCTGGCGCTGGATCGAGGCGTAGGGAGCGAGGGTGACGGGCGCCGCGCCGGTGTTGGCGACGGTGTCGGCAACCGTGAACATGAACTTGTCGTCGACGCTGATCTGGCGCGTGAAGGTCAGGCCCTGGCCGTTGGCGTAGGTCAGGGTCACCGGCTTGCCGGGCGCCAGCGTGGACCCGTTCGAGAGGGTCCAGACCGTCTGCGGCGTCGGCATGCCGGGCAGGTTCGCGCCGGTCCAGCCGAAGTCGGCGAACCAGGCGTGCTCGGCGCCCTCGGGCGTGAGCAGTTCCACAGGCGGCGAGGTCTTGGAGACCGTGCGGCGGTACTGCTTCAGATAGAGGTCGTCGATCCGCGCGCCCCGCAGGGAGATCGAGCCCGAGACCGCCGGGGTGTCGATCGGCACGCGGGGGCTGGCCGCGGCGGCCTGCTGGCGCGTCACCTTCTGCGGCTGCACGGCGATGGGAGGGGCCCCGCGCTGTTGCGCCTGTTGCGACGCCGCGGGCGCGCTCTGCTTCAGCTCGGCCTGGCGGCGCTTGGCGGCCGGCTCCAGCACGAAGATCTGGTAGAGGATCAGGATCAGCACCGCACAGACGACGAAGACGATCGTGTTGCGGCTGTTTTCGTTGGGCATGGAGCTCGAACGTAAGGAAGAGGATAGGCCGCTTCGCCCCCGTCAGGCGCGGCCGTCTTGATCGGCGGCGAGGCTTATCAGCGCGCTTTTCACATCGTCAAGCAAACGCGCCCAGGGGCGCGTCGCCGTGCCGCCCCTGGCGATCAGCACGTAGTCATGCCCGGGCCTGCCGTGAAGGGGCGCGAGGAGCCGCGCAGCCTCGCGCAGACGGCGCTTGGCGCGGTTGCGGATCACGGCGTTGCCGATCTTGCGGGTGGCGGTGAAGCCGACACGGACGAGGGGCCTCTCGTCGGCGCGGTCGCGGGCCTGGACGACGACCGCGCCCCGCGCCGCCGAGGGCGCGCGGGCGCAGGCCAGGAAGTCCGGCCTGGTCTTGAGGCGTTCGATGGGGAAGGCGGCTTCGCTCAGCGGCGGAGCCTCTCAGCTAGCCGCTAGGCGGTCAGGCGCTTGCGGCCCTTGGCGCGGCGGCGGGCGACGACCTTCTGGCCGTTCTTGGTGGCCATGCGCGCGCGGTAGCCGTGGCGGCGCTTACGCACGAGTCGCGACGGTTGATAGGTGCGCTTCACAGCGAGGCTCCAAGCATAGACTTAAGCGAGGGCGCGGCGGGCCGCCCCTCAAGCGAGCGCGGGTGGATAGGGGAAGAGGCCTCCCCTGTCAATGCCGCCCTCGGACGACGGCGCGTCAGGCCAGGCGCGTGTGCGTGGTGAAGCGGCGTTGCAGCGCGCGCGGCTGCGTGCCCGTGAACCAGCGCAGGATCGATATCAGCATGTTCCCCAGCCTCCCCCGAGACTTTTCCCGCGAACATCAGGCCAGAGCACTTATAAGTATTCATGAATGGAAGCGGTTTTCGCGCCGTTCACCCTAAGTCGGGCCGGATGATCGACTTGCCGATGACCTTGCGGTCCGCGAGGGAGTCGAAAGCGGCCCGCCAGTCGCCCAGGGCGTACTCGGCGTCGACGCGGGGCTTGACCTTGCCCTCCGCGGCGAGGCGCCAGATGGCCTCCTGGTTCTCGCGGCCCTTGTCGGGGAACTGGCGGCCGTACTCGCCGGCGCGCACGCCGACCACCGAGAAGCCCTTGATCAGCGGCATGTTGGCCGAGATGGACGGGATGCGCCCGGAGGTGAAGCCGACCACCAGCAGCCGACCGGCGAAGGCGATGCAGCGCACGCTCTCGTCGAACACGTCGCCGCCGACCGGATCGTAGACGATGTCGGCGCCGCGGCCGCCGGTGATCTCCTTCACCTTCTCGCGGAAGCCGCCGGTGACATTGACCGTCGCATCGACCTCATATTCCTCGGCCAGCACCTTCAGCTTCTCGTCCGAAGCCGAGGCGGCGATCACCTTGCCGCCCAACAGTTTGGCGAGATCGACGCAGGCCAGGCCCACGCCGCCGGCCGCGCCATGCACCAGCACCCATTCGCCGGGCTCCATCCGCGCGCGGCGCACCAGCGAGACGTAGGCGGTGAGGTAGGCTGCGCCGTAGCCGGCCGCCTGCGAGAAACTCAGCGCCTCGGGCTTCTTGCGCAGCCCGAGCGCGGGCGTGACCGCGAACTCGGAGAACCCGCCGATGCGCGCCCCGCCGACCACCGCATCGCCGACCTGGAAGCGATCGACGCCTTCCCCCAGCGCTTCGACCTCGCCGGCGATCTCGAGGCCCGGGATGAAGGGCAGCGGCGGCTTGTGCTGGTATTCGCCGCGGGTCTGCAGGAGGTCGGGGAAGTTCACGGCCGCGGCCTTCACCCGCACGCGCACCTCGCCGGGCTTCGGGTCCGGCGTCGGGATCTCCTTCAGCACGCAGCCGGCGTAGTCCGCGGCCAGTTCCTCGACGACCAGGGCGCGCATCGTTTCCGTCCTTATGAAATTGGCTCCGCCGACGACCTTGGCCGCCCTTACGTGGCGTGCGTCAGCCCGTTGAGGCCCGTCAGGATCATGGCGGTGGCGAAGGCGGCCGCGCCCTCGGTGTCGACCGGCCGGCGCTGCAGCATCTTGTCGCCGACGTCGCGGGCGATGCCGATGCAGGCGGTCGCCAGATAATCCGGATCGACTTCGAAGCCGCCCTTCTCGATGCCTTCGAGGATGGCGGTGCGCACCTCGTTGTAGACCGCCTTCATCTCGGGGGTTTCGCCGTGAATGTGCAGCTGCGGCTCGTCCGGCGAGCGGGCGTCCAGCCAGTTCTCCCGTTCCTCGGCGAGGAAACGGTAGTAGGCGCGGATGGCGCCGGTGACGAACTCCTCGAACCCCTGCGCCTTCTCGCGCTCGGCCCGCAGGATGGGCGCGAAGCGGCGCGCGCCGTCGTCGGCCAGGGCCTCGAACACCTCCTCCTTGGAGCGGAAGTAGTTGTAGAAGGCGCCGATGGAGAGGCCGGTGCGGCGGATGATGTCGCGCACGGTGGCCTGCTCGTAGCCCATCTGGCCGAACACCTCGCGGGCCGCGTCCAGGATGGTCTGGCGGTTGGCCTGCTTGGTCTGCTCGCGTTTGCCGGCGTTCAGATAGGCGACTTGCGACATGGGACTCCTGAAGTCGAAACAGCCGTATGCATTGTGCGCCCGGCGGGGGGCGCAAGACAACCGTGGGATCACGCGGCGACTCGGCGGAGTTTACCCCTCGCCGGCGGAGCCTTGAGGCCGCCGAAACGGGCGTGCGAGGGGGTCGTAATGCAGATGTTCCAGGCCCTGATGCCGAAGGAAGAGCGGTTCTTCGAGCTCTTCAACCGCCACGCGGCGACGCTGGTCGACGGGGCCAGAGCCCTGCGCGAGGTGCTGGACGGCGGGCCGGGCGTGGCCGCCGGCTGCCAGAAGGTGATGGACCACGAGAACGCCGCCGACGAGGTCGCCCGGGAAGCGCTGCTCCTGATGCGGCGCACCTTCATCACCCCCTTCGACCGCAGCGACATCCGCCGGCTGGTCAATGCGCTCGACGACTCCATCGATCAGATGCAGAAGACGGCCAAGGCGATCCTTCTGTTCGAGGCCGACGCCTTCGAGCCGGAGATGCGCGAACTCGGCGACCTGATCGTCACCTGCGCCGAGCGGACCGTGGCGATGGTCGGGGGGCTTCGGGTCATGCGCAAGGAGGTCGAGCGGCTGAACGCCCTGACCGCCGAGGTGGTGGGGCTCGAGACCCAATCCGACCTCGTCTACGACCGCGGCATGAAGGCGCTTTTCCTGAAGGTGAAGGGCGGCGCCGATGCGCTCGCCTTCATCGTCGGGGCCGAGATCTACGACCACCTGGAGAAGGTGGTCGACCGCTTCGAGGACGTGGCCAACGGGGTCAACGGCCTGGTCATCGAGCACCTCTGACGACAGATGGACGCCGGCCTCGCCATCCTCGTCTTCCTGATCGCGCTCGCGCTCTTGTTCGACTTCCTGAACGGGCTGCACGATGCGGCCAATTCGATCGCCACCATCGTCTCCACCCGGGTGCTCTCGCCGCGCTATGCGGTGGCCTGGGCGGCGTTCTTCAACTTCATCGCCTTCCTGTTCTTCGGACTGCACGTGGCCAACACCGTGGGCTCGGGGATCGTCGGGGTAGAGGTGGTCGACAATGCGGTGATCTTCGGCGCGCTGATGGGGGCGATCGTCTGGAACGTGGTCACCTGGCTGGCGGGGATTCCGTCCTCCAGTTCGCACGCCCTGATCGGCGGGCTTCTCGGCGCCGGCATCGCCAAGGCCGGCCTGGACGCGGTGGTCTGGAAGGGCGTCCTGAAGACCGTCTCGGCGATCTTCCTTTCGCCCACCATCGGCTTCGTCCTGGCGCTCGTCCTGACCCTGCTGGTCGCCTGGACCTTCGTGAAGGCCAATCCCGCCTTCGCCGACCGCGTCTTCCGCCGGCTGCAGTTCGTCTCCGCCTCGCTCTATTCGCTGGGGCACGGCGGCAACGACGCCCAGAAGACCATGGGGATCATCGCCGTCCTGCTCTACGCCAACGGAGCGATGGAGGGCGGCTTCCACGTGCCCTTCTGGGTGGTGATCACCTGCCAGGCGGCGATCGCGCTGGGGACCCTTTTCGGGGGCTGGCGGATTGTCCACACCATGGGTTCGAAGATCACGCGGCTCTCGCCCCAGCAGGGGTTCTGCGCCGAGACCGGCGGGGCGATCACCCTGTTCGGTGCGACCTGGCTGGGCATTCCAGTCTCGACCACCCAGACGATCACCGGGGCGATCGTCGGGGTCGGCGCGGCGCGGCGGGTCAGCGCGGTGCGCTGGGGCGTGGCGCGGGGCATCCTGGTGGCCTGGTTCCTGACCATGCCGGCGGCCGGCCTGATAGCGGCGGTATTCTACTTCCTCGGCGGGTGGATATTCTAAGGCCATGTCCGATTCGCCGCCCGCCCTGCAGGTCGCGGCCCTCCCTTTTAGACGTGGGCCGAACGGCGTGGAGATCATGCTGATCACCTCGCGCGAGACCCGCCGCTGGGTGGTCCCCAAGGGCTGGCCGATGGAGGGGCGGACCCATCCCGGCTCGGCCGAGCGGGAGGCCTTCGAGGAGGCGGGCCTTTCGGGCGCCATCGCGGCCCATCCGGTGGGCGTCTTCGGCTATCTGAAGCGGGCCAAGGGCGGCGACATCGACTGCCGGGTCGAGGTCTACCCGCTGGAGGTGGCCGGCCAGGCCGACGACTTCCCCGAGAAGGGCCAGCGCGAGACCCGCTGGTTCCTGGCGGAGGATGCGGCCGCCTCGGTCGACGAGCCGGAGCTGCGCGACCTCATCCGCCGGTTCGCCGAAACGCTCTAGCCGCCGCGCAGGCCGATCGGCGCGCGCCAGCCGGCCGCCGGTTCGCACCCGGCGCGGCATTGGGCCCAGGCCGGGGCGCACTCGTCCGGGGAATCCCCGCCGGCGCAGAAATAGTAGGTCTGGGCGCAGCGGATGCGGCACTGGCCGGGGTCGGCGCGGGTCGGCGCGGGCAGGGGATTCAGCACCGGCAGCGGCGGGTTGGCGGCGGTGATGCGCTGCTGCTCGGCGCGCACCTCGCCGGCGGTGCGCGGGGGGCCGCCGAAGGCCGGGCGCGGCGGCGCGGCGGGCGCGCGGCCGAGGTCGGCGGCGGGATCGACGGTCTGCGAGGGGCGCAGCGAGAGGCCGGGCGCGGACGTGGTCGGGCCGATGCCGCCGGCGTCCTGGCCCGAGGCGGGCGCGGCGGCGAGCGCCAGACTGACGGCGATGAGGGCGAGGCGGCGGCGCATCCCGGAGAGGCTAAGGCCGCCTCGCTAAGGTTGGATTAACTATACCGTCCGCTTGGCGCGGTCGGCTTCGTTGGTGGCCTTGATCGAGTTGCGGGCCGCCTCCCACTGCTCGTCGGTCCAGCTGCGCAGGCCGGCAAACCCGCCGCCGCCGGCCAGGTGCGCGCCGCCGTCGATGGCGATGGTCTGGCCGTTCACATATTCCGACAGCGGGTGCAGCAGGTAGACGGCGAGATTGGCGAGCTCGCGCATGTCGCCGACCCGGCCCATCGGGTTGCCGGGGCTGGAGCGGTCGTCGCGGGATGCGCCGGGGTTCAGCCGGGCGCTCATGCCCTCGGTCGGGAAGGGGCCGGGCGCGATGGCGTTGAAGCGGATGCCCTTGCCGGCCCATTCCACGGCCAGCGACTGGGTCATCACGTTGAGGCCGGCCTTGGACATGGCCGAGGGGACGGTGAAGGGGCCGCCGTTCCACACCCAGGTGGTCAGGATCGAGACCACCGAGCCGCCCTTGCCCGAGGCGATCCAGCGCTTGCCGGCCTCCAGGGTGACGAAGAACGAGCCGCGGAAGACGATGTTGGCGATGGCGTCGAAGCCGCGCGGCGACAAGTCCTCGGTGCGGCTGATGAAGTTGCCGGCCGCATTGTTGACCAACCCCGTCAGCGCGCCGCCGGCCCAGACCTCGTCCATGGCGTCGTGGATCGCCTCGGGCA